>JAUVLL010000259.1 GCA_030600745.1 Spirochaetaceae bacterium
ACAATTGGATTATCTTTCTCAAAAATAAGACCGAAACCCTCATCGTTGGGATCTGATGGGAGGATTGCAGCTATTGTGGCCTCAGGAACCTGTACAGCTGTTGCAAATAAAGCTGTAGGAAGTGAAATAACGGTTGCATCAATCTGGCCGCCCAGAAGTGCCTGAAATGTTCCTACCTGTTCATTAAAGACAGCAACGTCTTTAACACCGATAACATTTTCAATGTAGTCAAGATCGGCTGTTCCTATAGTAGCACCCCAGCGGGCTGTCCTAAGATCTGCAAAAGTTCGGGCCTTTGAGAAATTACTTGTCGGAAGAGCTACTACAACCTTTTCCGGCTGGTAATAAACAATTGAAAAATCTACAAACTCACGTCTGGTTTCTGTAACTGAATATTGCTGGAGGTTAAAGTCGTATGGTTTTGCACCGGGAGCAATTCCCTGATCAAAGGTCTGACGAACCCATACAACATCATCGTGATTGAAACCAAGTTTATCAGCCAGAGCGTAAACCATGGCATTTTCAAAACCTTCCCCGCTTGCAGGATCATCATTCATCATCCATGGTGGATAAACGGGTTCTCCAGTCGCTACGGTAAGTTTCCCAGGCGTATAAAGCCGTGGATCATCAATTGTGCGTTCCAGCTCTTTATTACCATTATCTTTGGGTTCCTCACTTTTTCCGGCCGCAAAAGCAGAAAAGGCAACTAAACAGATCAGTAAAACCAAAAAAACTCTTTTAATCATAGTGTACTCCTTACAACAAATGATAGGAAATATGATCCGGGGGGTCAAGATGCAATGAAGAACAAAATGTCATAAAAACAGTCATGAATAGCTGCTTTTTACAGTGCAGAGGGGGAAAACTGCAGATGATTATAAGGGGTAGATCAGAGTTTCCTGTTGATGTAATATTTACAGGGATAATACTGGTTACAATTTTTATTAAGCACAACCTATTTTATTACCCATTTCTTCAGGAGACAATATGCAAAAAGCGTTATTGGTTTTTCAGAGTGATTTTGGCTTGGTTGATGGTGCTGTATCTGCCATGCATGGTGTTGCAAATACAGTGGACGATTCAATTAAGATTCATGATCTTACCCACGATATTCCTCCATACAGTATATGGGAGGCATCCTACCGCCTTTTTCAGACAATTGAATATTGGCCGAAAGGTACAGTTTTTGTTTCTGTTGTGGATCCTGGAGTTGGTTCCAGCCGGCGGAGTGTTGTAGCTGAAACAGTAGGGGGGCAGTACATTGTTACCCCTGATAATGGAACTCTTACACATATAAAAAAATATGTGGGCTTTAAAGAAGTCAGAGAAATTGATGAGACCAAACATCGCAGGGAGGATACGGAACATTCCTATACTTTTCATGGACGGGACGTTTACGCCAACATCGGAGCTAAACTTGCTTCCGGGAACATATCATTTGAGCAGGTGGGATCGACTGTGGATTTGGCTTTAACAGTTGAACTGGAAGTAGGTAAAGTTGAAAAGGGGCAGAACTATGTAAAAGGGGCTATTGACATACTGGATGTCCGTTTCGGCAGTTTGTGGACAAATATTCCACGGGATGTTTTTGTCGGAGTTGGGTTTAAGCATGGAGACAGTGTCGAAGTAGCTATTCGCAATGGTTCTACCATGGTTTATAATAACAGGATTACCTATGGGAAATCTTTTGCCGATGTCTATGCCAGTGAACAGATAATATATGTAAATTCAGTTTACAACATGGCCATTGCAATAAATCAGGGGAATTTCGCCAGGGCCTACAATATTGGCACCGGCCGTCACTGGCAAATCGAATTCCGCAGGGTTTAAACCGCAATGTTTATATTCCCCGAAAGATTAATAAAAAAATCACAGTAGAATTTGCAATCAGCAGTAGGTTCAATTAGTATTTAATCATGGTTAGTGTCAAGGATCTGAATAAATGAAGCAGATAAAAGAAAAAGTCGATCTTATCCTATCCATTCGAAGGAAAACAATAATAATTTTTACAATAGGGGCACTTGTTTTTGCTTTAGTAGGATTAATTGATCGGGCTGTACTGGTTCGAAATGAAACAAAAAAAATACAATCTGAATATACAGATAAACAGAAACAGATTATCCGGACACAGGTAGAAAGTGCTGTTATGTTTATTAATTCAGCAAAAGAGTCGGGGGTGTCCAGAGAGAATATTATTGAATCAGTAAGGAAGATAAGATTTGGGAAGGAACATGATGGTTATATTTTTATTGTAACCTATAAAGGTACAACTTTGTTAAATGATACTCAAAGACAACTTGAGGGGAAGAATATCTGGAATATTTCAGATCCTGATGGTGTTAAGTTTGTCCAGGAAATGAGGCTGGCCGTTCAGAATGCTGAAGGTGATTTTATCTACTATTTCTGGAATAAACCATCCACAGAGAGCAATTCTCCCAAAGTGTCGTTTATGAAGGGTGTAACTGACTGGGAGTGGATGGTTGGTTCCGGTGTATATCTGGATTCCATAGCGGATGATATTGCTGCTCTCCGGAAAGCAGCAATACAAAAAACAGGGTTGTTCACTTTACTCCTGATTCTTCTATTTTTATCCCTTTTGTTTATTATTCAATTCGCATTTAAACAATTTACAGAAAAGGTTTCAGGGGAAATCCAATTATTCTCCAGTTATTTTAACAGTGCCAGTATGGAGAGTAAGGAGATTGACATATCCGGTATTCGGTATAAGTCATTCTCTTCTATTGCTGAAGATATGAACCGGATGATAAAAAATAAACAGGAGGCAGACGCAAAAATATTTGGATCTGAACAGCGTCTTTCTATGCAGAGGGAGCAGTCTCCCCTTGGCTACCTGGAATATGATCTTGAATTAAGAATTATCTATTGGAATCCTGCAGCAGAAAGAATATTTGGATATTCCAAAGAGGAGATTTTAGGAAGGAGTGATGAAATTATTATTCCCCCGGAACTTATTCCAGGGATAAAGTATATTTTTAAAGAGCTGATTGATGGATCTGTAAGTGATGATAAAGGGATAAAAAATATAAATGACAATATTACAAAGGACGGCAGGCGAATTACCTGTGAATGGTACAATAAGGCTCTTATTGATCAGGAAGGGAAAGTTATTGGTTTTATTGCTCTTATTGTTGATATAACAGACAGGAAGTTAATGGAAGAGAAGCTGCAGGAATCGGTGGAAGAGAAAAAAGTACTTCTTAAAGAGGTACACCATAGAGTAAAGAACAACATGGCTATAATATCCTCCTTTCTTTCTCTCCAATCCATGAACATTGAAGATGAATATGTTCGTAATCTGCTTCAGAGCAGCGAAAACAGAGTGAGATCCATGGCTCTTATTCATGAGCATCTGTACAAAAGTGAAAACCTGAAAGACATTAGTGTTCAAACCTATATAGATGAGCTTGTAATAATACTCCTTGATAGTTACGGTTATGGATCCGCTGATATATCTGTAATAAAAGAGATTATGGAAATTGAACTTGATCTGGATCTTTTAATTCCTCTTGGTATGATTATTAATGAGATAATTTCAAATGCTCTGAAACATGCCTATAAAAATATTGATTCACCTGAGTTGTCTATTATTTTTAGTAAGGGGACACCTGATGAACTTGTTTTGACTATAAGCGATAATGGTGTCGGACTTCAGGAAGAAAGCAAGATAAGTCGGAATGATTCAATAGGCTTCCTGCTTATTAATGCGTTGGCTCAGCAGATAGAAGGGAAAATAGAGATAAACAGGGGACATGGTACAGAGTATAGAATTACTATTCCTGTATAATTACTGAAAGTCTGATATTCAAGCTGCCTTTCCCCTCATATTTTGGAACCACAAATGTACATAATTACGTTAATTGCTTATATTAACAGTAATTAACATTCATAAAATCCTCTACACTTTGGGTTTTTAGCTCTGCTGCAACGCTCAACTTTGCAATTGTTTCATTTTCTATTGCCTTCTGCGACTGGAGTATAGAGATAATACCAATTGTACCGCTGGAGATTACGCCTTCTGCAAGAAAGAACAATAAGAGTTTACCCGTTTTTTTCTTGTTCCAGTATTGCTTTATCTTCATTACTGATAATCTTCTCTACATCGAGGATAATCTTTACCTCTTCCCCCTTTTTAGCCAGACCTGAAATATACTGCTCTTTTCCTGAGGTGTTTTTAAAAGAAGGTGGAGGTCCAATATCATTATTCTTTATTTCATGTACTTCAGAGACGATATCAACAATTAAACCTATGGTACTATCATCTACGCTGACAATGACTATACAGGTTCTGTCGTCATATTCACGTTCTTCTATGCCGAATCGTAATCGAAGATCTACTGCAGGAATAACTTTTCCCCTAAGGTTTATTACTCCTTTAACGAAATTGGGCATGTCAGGAATGGTCGTTATCTGTGGAAGTTCTTCGATTGCAGTAATACGAGCGATATCTATTCCGTATTCTTCATCTCCAAGGTTGAACATCAGATACTTACTTGATTGATTATCTACATCCTCATCATCTTCAACTAATAGATCAATATCAGCCATAATTTTCCTCCTGCCACCCTTAAATATTTAAAAATATTCACAAAAAAGCAAATTTTATGTAAAAGAATATTCTTCCGGTTCGATATTACTGTTATTATAATCAATTGTGTTGAAGATGTACCTATTCAAATCGTAAATAATGTTAATTAAAGAGAGAATGTTTTTTGTTTCATTTGTTATAAGAAAAAAATTAACTAAAAGGCAAAAAAAGCAGTCAGCCTGGTAAAAGCTAACTGCATACATATTTGCGGTAGAGAAGACTTGAACTTCCACGGCCTTGCGACCACTAGTCTCTCAATTAATGCGTATCCAAAATAGTGCCATTTATAGCCGTACATGGGGTGGTTTATACTTCATAAAGGGTTAGGGGAAGTATAGAGCCACCTAGCAGTCTGTCGGCCTGATGTTTCACAGATCCTTAATAATAATGTAGCATAATTTCTTTTTCATTTTTAAGGTATATGCTG
>JAUVLL010000170.1 GCA_030600745.1 Spirochaetaceae bacterium
AGATTGTAAACAGAAACAGGAAGGTATCAGGTGCTAAGTGAAAAAGAGAGAAACCTCCTGGCTTTTATAGATGAAAAGGAGTTAGTAGAGCTTACACAAAGCCTTATAAGAATTGATTCTGTTATTCGCCCTGAAACAGGAAATACAGAAGCAAAGGTTGTTGAGTTTATTGTAAACTGGATTAAAACAGAGTTGAAACTGGAACCGGAAATTAATGAAGTACTACCGGGACGGGAGAATATTATCCTCAAAATGGATTCAGGAAAACCAGGAAGAACACTTATGTTTGAAGGTCATACTGATGTCGTTTCTGAAGGAGTCAGGTCTCTTTGGAAGCACGATCCTTTCGGTGCAGAAATTGAAGAGAGAAAGATCTATGGCAGGGGATCATGTGATATGAAGGCTGGAGTAGCCGTAAACCTGTTAACTGTAAAAGCTATGCTCAAATCCGGAGTGGATTTTAATGGTAAGATGGTTCTCGGTATTCTTTGTGATGAGGAAGATCTTATGCTTGGTGTTCAGGATTTTATTAAAAGAGGGCATGCTGATGATGTGGATGCATGTCTTGTATCAGAGCCTGAGGAAAACCAGCTGTGTATCAGTATGAAAGGAGCTCTCCGGATAAAACTTACAGTTCATGGGAGAATGGCGCATGGTGCCATGCCTTTAACAGGGATAAATCCCAATACCAGGCTTGCATGGATAATTATGGCATTTCAGGAATATGAAGATAGTCTGAAGGAACTGTATGGAAAAGATGAGTATTTAGGTTGGCCATCAGTAACATTTACTGTTATTCAGTCACCCCCGCCGCCGGAACCGCCTCAATTGAATGTAATGCCTGGAGAATCAGTTGCTTATATAGACATAAGAACTATCCCGGGACAGGATCATAAGGAGATAAAGGAGTCTCTGGATCAGATTTTGGCAGAATTGGAGAGTAAAGATCCTGATTTCAAAGTTACTATGGAATATCTTGCAGATAAGCCGGTTGTCAGTATGAGCATGGATGAGCCAATAGTTTTTATTGCAGCAGAGGCTTACAGAGATATTACAGGTAAAAAACCTGTTTATAATGGTGTACCGGGAGCAACAGACGGAACCTATTTAAGGGATCTAAAAGGAATCCCATGTTTAGTGAACGGCCCCGGGCCAAGGCATATGCCCCATCAAACAGATGAGTACGTTGAAATAGACAAGTTGATAGAATCTGCAAAACTATACCTTCTTACAAGCTACCGGTTTCTAAATTAGAATATTTATTAAAAGAGCTTACCCGAAGGACAATAAAGAGTAGGGGCAGATTTAAAGTAGATTACTTTATTTGTTGATACATCGGGATAGAACACGCCGATTGAGTTGTCAAGAAAGAAAAATATTGATAGTACATTAAAAATATAGATATTAAAAACAGATTTCATAAAACCAGGGGATTATTAGAAAGCCATTTGACTGATTTTTCTATGATATCTGCATAAATATCTCATAATTTATTTGACCTAAAGCACTGGAAGAGTTAATATTCCCTTTCGACATTTATTTTTATAGTTGACCTTTTATTACGGTTACTAGTTATATACTGGAGGAATTATGGATACAAAACAAATTAAAGAGATGGATCGTGCTCATGTTATTTACAGTTGGGCAGCCCAAAAAAATGTTAATCCTATTATTATGGATCATGCAGAAGGAATTTATCAGTGGGATACGGATGGTAAAAAGTATATTGATTTTTGTTCAGGTTTATTAAATATCAACATAGGCCATAGTAACAAACATGTACTGAACGCCATGAAGACTCAGATGGACAAACTCTGCTATGTAGGTACTATGTTTGGATCGGAACCCAAGGCAAAACTAGGCAAAATGATTGCAGAGATTACCCCAGGCGACCTGGATTACACTTTCTATACAAACGGGGGCGCTGAAGCTATTGAAAATGCCATAAAGGCAGTTAGAATGGCTACAGGAAGACATAAAATTTACTCCATGTGGAGAAGCTATCATGGTGCAACCGCCGGTGCTGTAACTCTTACCGGCGATCCGCGACGATGGGCTGCAGAACCCGGCATTCCGGGAGTTGTAAAATTTTTCGGACCTTACCCCTACCACGACCCATTTGGAGGAAAAACAGAAGAAGAAACAAACAGACTGTCCCTTGAAGTTTTAAAAACGCAGGTTATGCTTGATGGACCTCACACAATTGCGGCAATTTTTATGGAACCAATTATAGGAACCAATGGAATAATTATTCCAAATAAAGAGTTTATGCAGGGGGTACGTCAGCTTTGTAATGAAAACGGAATACTCCTTGTAATAGATGAAACCATGGCAGGATGGGGAAGAACCGGTAAATGGTTCGGTATAGAACATTTCGATGTTATACCTGACATTATAACAACTGCAAAAGGTCTTACATCCGGATATGTACAACTCGGAGCAATGATCTGGAACAAAAAACTCTGGGACCACTTTTATGATCATCCCTTTGTAGGTGGATTAACTTACGGCGGTCATGCTCTCGCTTGTGCTACTGGAATTGCTAATATTGAAGTATATAAGCAGGACAACTTAATAGAGAATTCTGCGGTTGTTGGTGAGCATATGAAAAACAAGCTTCTTGCACTTAAGGATAAACATCCTTCCGTTGGGGACGTAAGATCCATCGGCCTCTGGGCATGTCTGGAACTTACTTCAGATCAAAAGACAAGAGCTCCCCTGGCAGGATTCAATAACTCTATTCAGAATGTAGCCCCTGATTTTGTAAAAAGACTTGCTGAATTGGGTCTTACACTATTCGCTAAATGGGACTTTGTATTCATTGCACCTCCACTGCTTATAACAAAAGAACAGGTGGATGATGCAGTAGAAATAATTGATGAAGCCTTAAAAGTTTTAGACGCAAAAATAAAATAAGGAGAATATTAAAATGGCAGATAACTTGAAAGAGATGCTTGAAAAAGCCAGAGCAGCACAGAAAATTGTTGAATTCTGGCCTCAGGAAAAAGTAGATGAAATGGTTGCAGCAGCGGCTTGGGAAGCATTCAAGCAGGAAAATGCAGAAGCTTGTGCAAGAATGGCAGCTGATGAAACAAAAATGGGTATTTACGAACACAAACTTATTAAGCACCAGAAAAAAACTATTGGTACTTTAAGAGATCTTGATGGTGTAAAAACGGTTGGTATTATTGAAGAAGATAAGGAAAAGGGTCTTATTAAAATAGCAAAACCTGTTGGAGTTATTGGTGCCCTTACACCTGTAACCAATCCTACCTCTACACCTCCCGGAAACGGACTTCCAATTCTTAAAACCAGAAATGCTGTAATTTTTGCACCACATCCAACATCTAAAGCCTGCACAAACCTTACTGTTGAATATATGAGAAAGGGACTTGAAAAAGTTGGAGCCCCAGTGGATCTTATTCAGTGTATTAAAGAACCTTCGGTGGAATTAACACAGGAACTTATGAGAGAAGTTGATTTAATTGTTGCTACAGGTGGGGCAGGCATGGTAAAAGCAGCCTATTCAGCAGGAAAACCAGCCTACGGTGTAGGAGCTGGAAATGCAGTAATGGTTGTTGATGAAACAGCAGATCTTAAAGATGCAGCTCATAAGATTTTCCTTGGAAAAACTTTTGATAACGCAACATCCTGTTCTTCAGAAAACTCTGCAGTTATGCAGGCAGGTATCTTTGATGTTATGGTGGATAACCTTAAAGCCGAAGGCGGATATCTCTGTAATGCAGAAGAAAAAACAAAACTGAAAGCTACAATGTGGCCTGACGGCACTCATTTGAACAGGGATATTGTTGCTAAACCAATTCTGAAAATTGCCGGCATGGCAGATCTCAATGTACCGGAAAACACAAAGTTTATCATGGTATTGGGAGAAAAAATCGGACCGGAAGACATGTTCGCATCTGAAAAGCTGTCCTCTGTCCTGACCCTCTGGAAATTCGATAAATTTGCAGAAGCTATTGATTATGTTGAGAAGATTACTGAATTCAACGGTTTCGGACACTCCTGCGGTATACATACAACCAGCGATGCAAACATCATAGAACTTGCAACAAAGGTAAAGGTAAGCCGAATTATGGTACGCCAGCCTCAGAGTTACGGTAACAGCGGTAACTACGATAACGGTATGCCTTTTTCCATGACTCTTGGTTGCGGTACATGGGGTGGAAACATTGTTACCGAAAATGTCGGATGGAAACACTTCCTTAATTTAACATGGGTTTCACAGCCTATCGAACCGGTACTTCCTAATGAAGAAAAATTGTTCGGTAAATATTGGAAGAAATTCGGTAAGTAATATCGATAGATAGTAACATTTACAGTAGAGACGCAATATTTTGCGTCTCTACTTCTTATTCCAATATTTTTACATTACCCATATGTAATATAAATACCATGTTTTTTTAATTTCCTGGAAACAGAACTTTTATCCAACCTAAGTATTTTTGACATCTCTCTTAAACTCTGAGACTGTTTCATAGCGTTCATCAGTAATTCTTCTTCTACTTTCCAAAGGGTTGTATGGTATGTATCCTCCTGTTTGATTTTCAATAATAATTTATTGGAATAATGATTATCGCTTATATATCCGGGAAGATCAGCTTTACTTATTTTTTGCCCGGCACTTAATACAATAAGCCGTTCAATCATATTCTCAAGTTCTCGTACATTCCCGGGCCAGTTATATTCTTCCAGAATTTCAAAACTTTCCTTATCCAGTTCTTTCGAGGTTTCAAATTTTTTATTAAATTTATCAAGGAAAAATTGTATCAGGGCAAATATATCCTCTCTTCTTTCACGAAGGGGCGGAATTAGCAGTGGAATTACATTGAGCCGATAGTAAAGATCTTTTCTAAAGGTTCCTGACTCAACCATACTAAAAAGGTCTTTGTTTGTTGCTGCAATTATTCTTGTATCTACCGGTATAGGCTTTTTCCCGCCGACCCTAACAATTTCTCTATCCTGAATAAAACGTAATAATTTTACTTGCTGCTTCAAAGGAAGCTCTCCTATTTCATCAATAAGCAGTGTCCCTTTATCAGCCAATTCAATAAGGCCTATCTTTCCTTGTCGTTCAGCTCCCGTAAAGGCTCCTTTATCATAACCAAACAATTCCGATTCAAACAACGCATTTGGTATGGCACCACAGTCAACCTTAACAAAGGACGCCCTGTTTCTATGGCTTTTTCTATGAACAAGATGTGCAGCCATCTCCTTACCAACACCCGATTCACCGGTTAATAAAAGAGTCGAATCAAATTTTGCGACATGCATTATAGTTTTCATTACATCGTGCATACTGGTACTTTTAAAAACCAGATTTTCCCCATGAATAATTTTTTTTTCAAGCATCTCTATCTGAGTTCTTAGTTTTTCACTATGTATAAGTGTTCTCTGCAACTCTTTTTCCAGGAGAGTGAGTTCGCTGATATCACGGGAATTTATTACAATCCGTGTTATCCTGCCATCTTTAAAAATCGGTACACCGGTACACATAAGTTTTCTACCGTTCTTCGCTATCTGAAGCTGTGTAACTGGTATTTTTTTCTCCAGTACCTCCAGAGTAACAGAATTATTGTAGTAGCCTTCATCCAATAATTGCTTAATACTTTTCCCCACAACATCTTGTGATTTTATTCCTTCCATTGTTTCACATGATTTATTGATTCTCACAACTTTCCCGTCACCATCGGAGATAAATATTCCATCATATGAGTATTCAAAGATGGCACGATACTCTTCTTCGAGCTGTTTATAGTATTCTGCTATATTCATAATAACTTTTTACCACAGTTGTTGCTTTTGTGCAACGATTATTTGCTTCTATGCAATAGTTAATAATTTATTTTACCACCAGTAGTTACACACAGTAAATAAACATTTATTGCTATTTTGCAACGATTACAATAGGAATCATAGTGTATCATGCATTATTTTTAGAGAAAAATAAGCTTAATGGCCATACAGAACTACCATATTTATACTTTAAACAGTTGGCACGAAAATTGCAATTTATAAATACATGTAAAGCGTTTATCAACAGGAGACGACATTGAACACAATACAGCATACTCCTCTAAAAAATCCGGTTACAATAGAAGAAATACTTTTTACTGCCAACCATCAACTTAAAATTAATACCCTGGGACCATTTGGTATAATTCTGGATGATAAAGAACTCCAGACAGTTGATTTTATTAAAAGTCGGCTTATCCAGGATCTACTGATTCTTCTTATTCTTCACAGAAAAGAGGGTCTACCTAAAAAAGTTATTTTTGATCTCTTTTGGACAAACTATTCAGAAGAATGTAAAAGAGCCAACTTAAATACGCTTATCTATCGATTAAAGAAATTATTTGGAATCCACATAGATTTTCTTAAAATAGATAGGAATTTCATTTATTTAAATATGGATTATGTCGAGATTGATCTGGATAATTTTCAAACAGGAACAAGAGCAGTAGAAAATATGGAAAACTCCGGCAATATTGAAGAAGCGATTAACTTTTCCTTCAACACTCTTCAACTCTATAGAGGAAACTTTTTGGACAATATCAGTACCAGACTTCCAATTACCGAGGAAAGATTAAAATTAAAACACTATTATCAAACACTTCTTTTTAGAGCATTGCGCCTTACTGTTTACAGGGGTCTTTATAGAGAGTCTCTCGAATTAGGAAAAAAACTTATTTCTTCTGATCCATACTGTGAACCGGCTTACCGTCTTATCATGTCTGCTCTCGGTTTTCTGGGAAATACCAGCGAGATAATAAGATTATACATAAATCTTGAGGAAAAACTGCAGAGAAAATACGGAATAGATCCCGATGAAAAAACACTTCTATTAAAAAATAAACTTGTACTGGGAGTAACTCCTGAACAGGATGAAATATTAGATGAAGTGAGTATTTTCTTTTAATCAATACATTCAGATACTAAAATATGCTCTCCCTTTGAAATTTTTCAATCAGCACTAAAAAGGCAGGTGCTATAAAAACAGGGAAATATCATTTTTAAAACAGAAAAAAAATTGTACTAATGCAAATACTGTATTATACTGATTTATCAAAATTTTATCTGGAGGTTTATATGTTTGGTTTACCCGGCATGACGGCAGCTGTACTTTTTGGATTCCCGATTTTCTGGATTGTTTACACAATCATCTTCT
>JAUVLL010000072.1 GCA_030600745.1 Spirochaetaceae bacterium
CATATACAGGTGGTTTCCTGGTTCTTACGGGATTGGTCAGGATTGCCGGTAGTTTGTTTAAATTCGATGGTTATACATTGTTTTTATATCCATTTATATGTATGACAATTCTAATATCTTTCTCAATTATTGTAATTGAAGCTGGAACCCGCCGTGGATATGTTTCGATTCTTATGTACAGTCTATTATTTCCCTTATCGCTTTTACTGGCATTAATACCGTGGTTATATTATATAAATAATATTTTAGCTTCAGTTGGTGTTGGTGTTGCAGCATTTGTTGTCGCCGGACTGGTCTTCTTCCTATTAAAAAAAGACTATATCAGGAATTGATTTATGTGTTTTGATGAATTCCCCTAACAGTAATGATGAAAAAGTATATTGTAATTATAATTTTGCATTTTTTATTAATTTCCTGTTCTGAAGTAGAGATTATCTCTGATCAATACTGGTACTCACTTATTTCTGATTTTCAGAGGAAAGCAGTTGGGCTTAGATTCCATGCTTTTATTAATGGAAAATATTTGAATTTGGCTGTTGCTGATACAGCGGAAGGTCTTCCTGAAATAAGCTGCTTTACAGAGAGTAAAAGTAATATTTATCTATTCAGTCCCATGTTAAGCCAAAGTATTTCATTTTCCGGAGAATCCGCTGGTTCCTGTGTTTTTTATTATTTTGATAGTATCAATAGATCTGCAGCAGAAGACAGTAGCGATAATATGGTTATTATTGAACGGAACAGAAGGAAAGCGTTTTATGAAGCCGGTATAATGACAGGTGTAGAAGTTGTGGATGGATCTTTTATTCCTGTAGTGTATGATGTTGATAATTCAGTTCAGAGAGAAGAGATTGAAAGTTTTTGTAATGGGATTAAAAATAGTGGTAAAAATATAACAATTGTGCCTTTGAAAGTAGATTCAAATACATCAGAATCAGAAATCAGGGATTTTTTTGACAGAGAGAATGTTAAAAACAGTTCTTTTCTGGCCGTTTTTACTGACAAATGGAAAACTGTCTGCTATGAATTATCTGAAAGAGATGGTAAATTGATTGTAACATCTGACTCCTGGTTTTACAAAAACTATGAGTCATTTATAGTTTTTAGTGTAGAAGATGATGTTAAAGGTATGATGAAAAAAGTATATAATAATATTAAAACAGGAAAACATGCAGATATAACCCTTGATGGATGTATTTGTAGGTGATATTTTTACGATTATAAGAAAAAGATTTGACAAACAAATGGCTAAGAAATATAATTCTAAGTGCTTGTAAACATTGTAATTGCATAATTTAACAAGGAGTACAGAATGAGAAAAGGCAGCATTCTTATCATATGCCTTACGGTGCTTTTTTTACTGGTTCTGCCGTCAGTCATGGCTGATTCAGCTACAGAAAACCTCGAATCCATGGTTCTTGAGAGTTTTGATCCTGAAAGCAGAACAACTGACTGGCTTGTAGTTGGAAGTAAATTTACCACTGAAGGTTACCCGAAACAAACCTATACCGAAGCTTTCCCGGAGGCCGTTTTTGGGTCCAATCCTGATGATAAAGATCTTCAGGTTTTAGGAATTAATGTAAAATGGGACAGAAAGGGATATAACAACATAGAAATTATTCCTGTTAAGAAGGATGATGATGGAAATGTAGTTCCGAATCCGATTTCAGTTCCCGGAAGAGTTCAGAAACTTGATCTATGGGTTTGGTGTTCTGATTTTGATTATTATTTTGAAGTTCATGTAAGGGATACTAAAGGTGTAATTCATGTACTAAATATGGGAAGTCTGGCTAAAATTGGATGGAACAATTTTTTTACAAATATCCCCTCCAGAATTGTGCAAACAGGGCATTATGTTCCTCATCTGAAGAGCCTTGAGCTTGTTAAAATTGTAGTTTGGACTAAACCTATTGAGAATGTCAGTGATTATTATGTTTATTTTGATCAGATAAAGGTTTTAACAGACACCTTTATTACCAGATTTGACGGTGATGACCTTGCTGGACAGGGAAGTTCAGAAAAAATCTGGGGAGAGGAGTAGGTGATGAGAAATATAAATAAGTTTTTAATTTTTACAGTGATTATTCTTGTTGCCGGTTCCTTTGCCTTTGGTCAGTCAGTTTCCAATATTGGTGATCCTGATCCTACTGAAATAGGTGTAGATACGGCACAGCAGAAGCTTAAAGAGGTTTCTGTCTCTAAATTTGAGGATGCCGGATTCTGGTCTGTATACATGGGAAGAGATCAGGGGATTACTACTTTGCGCAGGCTTCCCGGTGGAGCTATTGACAAAGAACCTATCCCGGATGAGGAGCAGATTGGTTTAAGCGAGGCTGATCAGTATGTACTGGGCGTTAGAGTTGACTACTATAAGCGTGGTTATAATCAGTTTGTAATAAAACCGGCAAAACCTCTGCCGGTAGAAGGAATTGTTAAGACTCTTTCTCTCTGGGTAGTCGGCCGTAACAGCCCCCATGTTTTAAAGATGCTTGTTTCAGATCAGTATGGAAATAAAGCTGAAATGACTATGGGTAAATTGAATTTTACCGGTTGGAAAAAAATGACAGTGGCAGTACCTACAAGTATTAAACAGCAGGATTATCATTATGCAAATAGAATGGGTATCAAAATTGAAGGTTTCAGGGTAGATTGTGATCCGGTAGAGACCCGTGGTACCTATTTCTTCTATCTTGATGATCTAAGAGCAGTAACAGATCTTTTTGCCGAAGAAAGTCGTGATGTTGATGATATGATGGACAACTGGTAGGAGATAAACAATAGATTGAAGTTAATGTAAAACCCTCTGGAATGGAGGGTTTTTTTTATATCAGGCTAAATATAAAGTGTGTGCCTGTGTCCCGTACTACTTCTGTATAGAAAGAGGCAGAAAAGTGAAGATATTATTTCGAATTATTGCAATTTTTATTTTTTTGTCCCAAAGCCTGTATTCTCAGGAACTTATTACACTTAACCTTGGTTTCCAGTACAGGGTCACTGAGCGGCAAAACCTGCGTATAAGAGTAAACGGTAATTACAAAGGTTATTTATACAGAGAGTACAGAGGATTTTTGCGACAGGAATCTGATAATGATAAGCATTATAAAGGTGAATTCTACATTCTGCAGGATATGAAAAGAGATTCCCAGCTCATTGCAAAGGTTGTGGATGATGTTTATCCTACTGAGTTTTATCTGAATCCTGCAGGGTTTATATCGATATCTGATGAATTTTCAGTGCCCCTTCATCAGAGTTTTCCTGCCTTTTCCTTTGACGCTGTTATTCCCGGTGATTCCTGGGTTGCTTCAGGAACTGATCTGATTTATGACAGCAGCGGCAATTTTATAAAGATTCCCTTTTTATGCAGATATATTTACAGGGGGGAGGAGACCTATCTTTCCCGTCCTGTAGTAGTTATTGATGCCCAGTATGCCTTGCGTTATAAAAAGAGTTCATATGATAATAATATATCTGATATTGTAAGTATTAATGGAAGCCACAAATCGGTAATTATGCTCTATAAAGACACAAAAGGGGGCATTTTTATACGGACTGAACTTAATCAGGATATTGGCTATCTCAACGGTAATAATGAAACTACAGCAGGGTTTATCCTGACCTGGTATGATGGTATTTCCGGAAATATGGTTGCTTCCACCAGGGAGAGGATAATTAAAAGTCTGGATGGCAGCGGAGAAGAAGATATTATCTTTGAGGAAAAAGACAATGGATTGATGCTTCAAATGCAGAATATCCATTTTCTGCCGGATAGTCCTATAATACTGACAGAAGAAAGAACTCGTCTGGATGCTATAGCAAGGCTCCTTAAAGAGGCTCCGGGCAGAACTTTTCTTGTGGTCGGACATACAGCAGATGTTGGAACTGTGGAGAGTCAGTATGAATTATCTGTAGAGAGAGCTAAATCTATTATCGATGAGATGGTTGCAAGAGGTCTTCAGTCAAAACAATTCATTTACAAAGGTGAGGGCGGAACTCAGCCTATTGCCTCAAATTTAACTAATGAGGGGAGAGCACAAAACCGCAGAGTAGAGATAACTATTCTGGATTAAACAGTTTAAGAAAGTTCTTTTTTACTGAAATTATAAACTTATCTACAGGCATTTTTCGGCATTCTGCTATCGTTTCGTAGGTAAAACCAATATGACCGGGATGGTTTAACTTACCACGGACCTTTTGGGGACTTAAATATGGGCTGTCGGTTTCTACAAAGATAGATTTTTCTGGTATTTGTGCCGCAACTTCCCTGAGATTGGTATTTTTTTTTGTATGTTACATTCCCCGCAAAGGAAATAGAGAGGCCTAAATCAAGAAAACTTACGGCTGCCTGGTAATCAGAAGAAAAGCAGTGTACTATTCCCCCTGCAGAGGGTGGTGTAGTTTTTAGTGTTTCTAAAATTTCTTTGTCTGCATCCCTGTTATGAATAAGAATTGGAAGCTTGTATTTATTTGCAAGTTCAATCTGTGCTTCGAACAATTCGGTCTGAAGTTTTTTAGTACCATAATTCCAGTGCCAGTCCAGGCCTATTTCTCCAATAGCAGAAATTCTTCTGTTTTTTTTGCCTGAAGAGTTTTTTAATATTATGTTTTTTTCAAGTTCCAATATAAGATTCTGTACAGAATCTTTTTCCACTTCCGAAGGGTAGTTACCAGCAGCCAATAAAATATTATTAAAACCTGAGAGTAATTCGAATCTCTCTTCGATATCATCCATTTGGATACCAATATCTACAGCATATTCAAGACCTGAAGCAAAAGCCTCCTGTAGAACTGCTTTAGAGTCCATATCTTTTTTGGCCATAATAAGACCATGAAAATGGGTATCGATCATCCCCTTTTGTAAATTAAATTTCACATAGTTCTCCAGTAATTTTCTTTCTGTGTCATGTTGACCAACATTCCAATCAACTGTAGTATAGTAACACAATTCGCCGGAGTGGTGGAATTGGTAGACACAGAGGACTTAAAATCCTCCGGCCTTAACAGCTGTACCGGTTCAAGTCCGGTCTCCGGTATAAAAATATAGCTAAAGTGTTGTAGTATAAGCACTTAACAATTCTATGACCAGAAATGGTTGACAATTTAGATGCCTCACCTCTTTTATTGATAGGTGTGAGGTGTTAACCATGAAAAAAAAGCCCTATAGATTTTGGAAATGTAAAGATAGAGGTGGTATTTTTTACGTCCAATTCCGACATATTCCCGGCAAATGGATTACTACAAGTGAGACAGACCGGGATAGAGAGGTGTTAGCTGCGGGAAGGTTTCTTAAAGATGGGGCGACCATTAAAAAAGATACACTTACATTAAATGAATATGCAAATGATTTCTTTTCTGAAGCTGATCCACAGGGTTGGAGACGAAGAGAAGAAGCCTTGGGGCATTATCGAACAGAGCGTTTCTATAAATCATCTGCAGGCAGATTAAAAAATTATATTCTTCCAGAATATGGGGGCTATTTGCTTGTTTCATTGACTCCACGGATAATACAAAACTGGATTCTTGCTCTTAAATAAAATAGAGGTAAATCTCTATCTGATAATAGAAAAAATAAAATTCTCCAGACTTTTACTTATGTTATGCAGGAAGCAAAGCTCTAGGAGATTATTGGAAGTAATCCGTTGGATGATACCGGCAAGATAGCGGAACGAAATCAGACAAGAGAGATTCTTACAACTGATGAGATAAACAAACTTTTCCCAGCAGATGAGTCTGAATTACTAAGAATCTGGTTGTCCTGGGAGTGGATAAGTTTTTTTATAATTGAATTAACTTGTGGACTTAGACCAGGGGAAGTTGCAGCTCTTAAATGGGCAGACTATCGGCCAGGATTGGGGTTTATTATTCACCGATCCTATGATTATGATACAAAAGGTACAAAAGATAAAATAAAAACAGATAAAAAAGGAATGAAGGGTAAGCCTGCAGTCCTTATTGATATAGCTGAAAAATATCTTTTAAGGCATCGTGGAGATAAGCAGCCTACCGGATTTGAACTTGTGTATCATAACACCACTAATGGTGTTATTATCCCTGAAACCAGTAATAAACACTTTAAGGGAGCATTGAAGAGGGCTAAAATTGAAAGAAATAATAGAACCCAGTATTCCTTATGGCATACTTATGATACTCAAGCTCTTGTTGAATTGGATTTTGATACCCTTAATCGTCTTTATGATGGTTCTTGATCTGGAAGTGTATAGAATTTTATAAAGATATAATTGTTGACACATAGTACCGTATGTAGTACTATAAAAGTGGAAGGAGAACCTACGAGAAGATATGGACGGCACAAATTGATAGTTATGAATTGAAAAGGTAGGTTCTAATGGCACAATTACAAAAACGAATCCGTAAGATTATTCAAAATCCTAAAGCTGTGGATTTTGCTAATCTTCAGTATGTTCTGATTAAACTTGGTTGTACTGAAAGACAGCCAAAGAGTGGCGGTTCTCATTATATTTATAAAAGAAAGGGGGATAACTTTACGATTTCAATACCAAAGAAAAATCCGATAAAAGAAAATTATGTTAAAAACGTAATTGAATTACTGGGTCTGGAAGATTATTAGAAGATAGTTTTTTAATTGAGCAAAAGAGGGGAATAGCTCTTATTCTAAAGGGCAAGGATAAGGTGAAATATGAAAAAACTGGCGAATATGAAAATAGATGAAAAATTGGAATATTATGGTGAATTACCATATACGATACAGTTAATTGAAAATGCAGATGGAACTTATTTCGGGTCTATAAAAGAACTTCGTGGATGTATGACTGAGGGAGAAACAAAACAAGAAGCTCTTGAAATGTTGGAAGATGCAAAATCAGCATGGCTTGAAATAGCAATAGAGGATGGAGATGAAATACCATTACCTGAAAGCTTAATTTCTAAGGAGTACAGTGGAAAATTTAATATTCGAATCCCAAAAAGCCTTCATCGACGTCTATCTGAAAATGCTGAGTTGGAAGGTGTTAGTCTGAATACTCATACTTTGGCAATACTTGAATCAGGGAATACCTTGATGCATCTTTTAAAGGAAAAGGGAGACTTTAATAAGTATTTGATACTCGAAAATAGTAAATTGAAGAATGAGGTCTCAGAGTTAAAACAGGAAGGTAAACTCTTTCAACGTGGCTATTTTATTTCACCTAAATATAACTATGAAGATTTCCTGGCGGGTTCAAAACAATTGACCTATAAAACAAGGAACTAAAAGATAAAACTATGGAATATAAAGATTTTGTAAATGCTCTTCAAATTTATGCAATAAGTATAAAGGAGTTTTCCTTTAAAAAATATGAATTTAATCTTGATGCAATTGGTGGTTTCTTCTTTAAAATTGATTCAAATGAAGTTGATATTATTGAGAAGACGGATAAGAAACTAAGACTTCTAGTTCCGTTTAGTTTTGAAGTTGCAGACAAATCAGAAGATGAATCAGATGATGAATCAGATAAGATTTTTGTATCTCATATTCAGTTTGAGATGAGCTTTAATCTTCTTGATGTTGAAGAAATCCCTGAAGGATTTTTAGAGGAATATAAAGAGGATCGGATTAATGCAATAATACACCCATATCTTCGACAGGCTATATCGGATTCTCTCCAAAAGGCTAATTTACCTCCATTTATTCTTCCTCCATTAGAGTTTGTTTCTGAAGATATGGAAGAAGATGAAAAGGAAATAGAAGAGAGTTAGAAATTGAGAGAGTTTAATAATTACAATTACAAGCTTTATGTAAATAAGTTAAAAAATAATTTGGGTTTTACCGGATATTCTGTTGTATATATTCCAATAGAAAATGAGGTTGAAACGCGGCAATTATTTATCCAAGATAACCCAGTTTGCAAGAGCCGATCTGAATGTGAGCAGCGTCTTGAAAGAATGACGGAAAGATGGATTAATGATAGTTTCTAATTATGAATAAAGAAATCCCTATATTTTGCAACTATGTCGTCTCTTCCAAGCTGTTTAGGTTTCGTTATTAGTTCTATATAAGTGATATATGATGTTACAAAGGAGCTGTTATTTTCATATATTGAAGATAATAGTTGATCAATTATCTGTCCATAATCGGGATTATCCTCAAAATAATAGATAAATGGAGCAGTATCAAAGAATATTGTAGAGTTTGAGTTTAAACTTAACTCCATTCTGTTCTTTCCTGTTTAATATATTCTTCAATATTAACGTCCATCCAGATTTCTTTACCTAAACCCTTGCTTTTTCTAAAATCAAGTTTTCCCTGCTTTCTGCTATTTTCTGCTGAAGTTCCTACCTTTGTTAATTTTGCGACTTCTTTACCGGATCTTTCTATAGTTATTTCTTCGTCTGTAAGCATTACTCTATTCAGCAATTCTCCGAAACGCTTTCTCGCTTTCTCGCCTTAACTGCAGAAATATTCATATATTTACTCCTTACCAGTATGATCATACTGATCATTATTATCATAATATAATAAATTAATAGAAAAGGAAATAAAAGCCTCATCAAAGGAGATGAGCAGTTCAACCCTGGTATTACTACGAATACAGTATTCGGTATAGCCTATTGATCTTTTTACACCAGGAGCCTAATGTTCCTGCATGGAAAATCATTTGGTCATATTTTTAACATCATTTGGTATTGCATTCTCCGGTGCCTTAATGCCCGGCCCGCTTCTAAGCGCGACCATCAGTGAAAGTATTCGCCGGGGTCCGTCGACAGGGCCTTTATTAATTCTTGGGCATGGTATTTTAGAGTTAATCCTGATAACAGCATTATTCCTGGGTCTGGCTCCAATCCTGGTTCAGAAGGAAGTTTTTGTCTTCATTGCCCTGGCAGGCGGTGGTTTTATGATCTTCATGGCTGTAGGTATGTTGAAGGGACTTTCTGGTCTAAGTCTACAGACTGATGAGAGTATTTCGATAAATGGGAATCTGATCTTTCTTGGAGCAGGCTTAAGTCTGGCAAATCCATACTGGCTTATCTGGTGGGCTACCATTGGCTTAGGCTATATTCTATCGGCAGGTAAATTGGGATTGCCTGGAGTAATTATATTTTTTGCAGGCCACATTCTGGCCGATGCTCTATGGTATGTATTTGTATCTGCGGCAGTCTCGAAAACACGCAGTATTATGTCTGATAAGGTCTACCGGATTCTTATAGGAATTTGTGCAATATTTCTGCTCTCCTATGCACTTTACCTGATTGGTACAGTCTTTTTTAAATCATAAATTTCCTGTTCTTTAATTCTTTGATTAATTCATCCTGTTATCTGTCCTTCCCATAATTTTGGCAGAAATCTTTCTGTTCAGAACTTTCCGGGCCGGATCCGTTACTTCTTGTTATTTGCAGTGCATCATCCAAAGTATAACCAATCATCCTGAGCAGGATAACTGAAAAGGTTCCGGTACGACCAATCCCTCCAGTACAATGAACAAGAATGTTACCAGCTTTTAGATGCTCATATGCTTTGATAAGCGTTGTGTGATAATCTGAAAGCATTTTATCATCAACAGGTATTCCGTAATCCGGGACAGGATTGTAAATGATATGAATACCATCAAGCTGCTTATTTTCTACAGCCCGAAAGTAGTCAGGTGAGTAAGCCCTGATTTCAGATTTATTGGTCAGGCAAAATATTTGAGTTACATCATGATCATTCAGTTCCCTTATCACTTCATCCAGAGGCTCATATAATCCGGGCATAGAATGCAGAAAGATATTTCCACTAGTTATGTTTTGCTTTATTTGTCTAAATAATCCCACGATATCCTCCTGTATGGGATGAGTGAATATTCAATAGATCATTATACATCTTACATTAAAATTGTAATTTCATCCCAGATTTTACTATAATGTAACAATAATAAAAATTATATTATTTACTCCTGTAAATGACAGTAAAAATAGTTCTGGATTTTTTTCCTTATTTTCAAATAAAAAATGATCTTGATTATTAAAATAATCTCATGCAATAATCGGGGCTATGAAGTATTTTAAGGTTATATTGTCTGCATTATTTTTTTTTATTTTAATAATTAATGTTGAAGCAGTTGATAGAAATGGAGATAATCTGGAAGTTCGTTTGTTTATAATTGGTCAGGGAGACCCTGTTTATTCATTATTTGGACATACTGGAATTGCAATTAAAAATAAAGAAAATAACAGAGATGTTTTTTACGATTTCGGGAATTTCAGCTTTGCAGAAGATAAATTTTTTGAAAATTTTGCATTTGGGCATATGTCGTATATGGCTTATGCTGCCTACACAAAATCATACATAGCTTCAGTCTTACATGAAAAACGCAATATTACTGAATATGTACTAAATCTTTCTGCTGAAAAAAAACTTGAAATGTATAATAGCCTGAATACAATGGTTCTACCGGAGAATAGAAATTATCTATATCACCACTATAGAGATAATTGCTCCACAAGAATCAGAGATTATATTGATGGTGCGGTAGATGGACAGTTGAAAATGGAAACGAAAATATATACAGGTTCAACTTTCAGGAAAAGTTTTTTACGGTTTACTGCACTTAAAGCAGGGGTAGGACCCGCCCTGTCTGTTCTACAGGGTCCGGAAATTGATAAAGTTATTACAATCTGGCAGGAGATGTTTCTACCGGATACACTTGAGCATGTTATTGAAAATTTTAAATATAAAAACAGTAAAGGAAAAATTGTTCCACTGGTTGACTCAAAAAATATTATCTGCAATGCAGCAGATAGAGTAAAGGTCCCTGAAAGTTACACCCCTCCTTATGGCAGAGCTGTAATTATTTCACTTTTACTATCTTCTTTTATTGCACTTTTAAATTACCAAAGTAGAAAAAATCATAAAATACCTTTTAT
>JAUVLL010000022.1 GCA_030600745.1 Spirochaetaceae bacterium
AATATATTAGAGAAGAAGTATTTTTTAAGTAGAAAAAGTGATACAGCGCAAAAAGCTGTTATAGATTCAATACAATCTGTCTGAATTTATCACCCCTGTCGAATTCGTTTAAAAACATCCCGAATGATGTAGCACCTGGTGAAAATATCACAAATTCACCTGGTTGGCTATCAGCAGCAGCTTGTTTAACAGCAGTTATCAGGTTGTCATAGGGACCGTTATAGGGAATATTCTGATTATGAAGAAGAGCAGTAAGTCTGTCTGTGGCACTTCCTTCAAGTAGATAAATACTTCTGGCCAGTGAAAAAGCTTCAATAGTTCCATCAAAATCGAGTTTTTTGTCGGTACCCCCTGCAATAAGCCTGAATGGTGTTTTACAACCTCTCATTGCTGCTGCAGTCGCCTGAGGGATGGTAGCAGCACTATCGTTGTACCATGAAACGCCGTTTCTTACTATTATCAATTCCATCCTGTGAGCTATACCTGTAAACTGGTTAAGTCTGCTGCTGATTTGATCAGCAGCAATACCTGATAACCGCAGTATAAGTGCTGCATAAAGCATATTAAGTCTGTTGTGTTCTCCAGGTATCTGTATCTTTTCAGGTAAAATATTTTCTACCTTACCGTTAATCCTGCAATAACCTTCATTGTTAAGTAAGAATGCACCGTCAATATTAATCGGGAGATCTGAAGCTGAAACAAAAAAAATCTTTGCAGCAGTTTCTGAAGCAAATTCTCTGCCGTAATCATCATCATAATTACAGATTAATGAGTCACCTGCCGACTGATTTGCATATATTAGCTTTTTATCAGCAACATACTCGTTCATGGATGAATATCTGTTTTGGTGATCGGGCATAATATTTGTAATAACCGCTATCCGGGGAACAAGTAAATTCGTGTTCTTTAAATCTGCAAGCTGCCAGGATGAGAGTTCCAGGATAACCGGTGTTCTGTTTTTAACTGTACAATCATCAATAAAATTGAGGGGGGATGTTGTTATATTCCCACCAAGTTTTGTATCAGGACGAAAAAAATGCATTACATCGTAAACCGCAGAGACAGTTGTAGATTTACCCTTACTTCCTGTTACAGCAATTACAGGTCGCTTGTTGAATTTTAAAAAAATTGAGATATCTGTTTCTACAAGCTTTGCCATCTTCAGGTATGGTGAGCCACCTGGTACTGCAGGGTTTTTTATTACCAAATCTGCAGATACAAAATCCTCATCCAGATGTTTACCCAGAACATATTTAATATCATAATCTGCCAACTGTTTGATAACAGGTTTTAGTATAGATTCTTCCCTTAGATCGGTAACAGTAACTTCTGCACCTCTGGATGCAAAAAAAAGTGCAGAAGCCAGCCCCCCGCCATGAAGTCCCAGTCCCATTATGGTAACTTTCAGGGAAGAGATATCTGTATCAAAATTCAATAAGAAACTCCTTCATGTCACTTTTGTTAAGGTATCTCTTTACGTTTAAAGGCTTCCATACTTCATCCCAGTACTTCGGAACTTTTTCCCTCATTTCTAAAAAGGCCGGAAGATCGGAACTGAAGCTGTCCTGCTTAAGGGCGTCCTGTATTTTTTCAAGAAGAGGCAAAATAAATGCTCTTGCATTATGCAGATAAAGCAGGTGTTTTTTCCTTCCATTTATGGTTAGATCGGTAACTGTATGACAAAAAGTCCTGTATTTGCAGGTGAAAGGGTAGTATGGATATGCATTTTTATTGTTGGAAAGAAAAAGTTTAGACATGAATTTTGTCAGTTCCTGATCAATCCATATTCCCTCATGAAGATATCCTCTTCCTGTTTCACCAATCCAGGTATCTGAAATATTCTGTTCAATAATAAATCCTGATATTTTTCCATTTTTTGAAGTATATTCAGAAAGAGGTATAAGGTCACTTTCCATATATAAATTAGTAGTTTTGTATTCATTTGTTACATCATTACTTCCTGATTCCACAATGGTTCCATCACTTGGTTTGAATAAAAAGTCCAGACGAATTAAATATAGATAAAGCTGCTCTTTATATCTGTAAATCTGATAGAAGCTTGGATGAAAAATTTCAGTTGGCTCAAAAAAATAGGTAAGATTTGAAAAAATAGAAGCTGTGTTGGGAATAATCTGCTTCATTAAATTTTCCAATGCATCTATATATGATTTTTTAGGTATATCTAGATCCGAGTCATGATGTATTGGGAAATGGGGTACTGTAAACTCAGTTTCTAATTTTATAAAAGATTCTTCATTTTGATTGAAATGATAGGTATAAGTACTGTTTTTATTTTCCATTGTCAGAATGTTGCTAATTCTTTCACTTGTAGAACTAATAATAATTTTATTAAGTATACTCTCCATCATGACATACTATATAACCATACTGTTAGTTTTTCAATAACTATCCACCCTCCTCCCTATTGACTACAAGGGCCTCAATGGGCATAATCGGTAAAGATTTGATTTTACCCTGGGTATTTTATACGGGGTGTAAGGAGTAGCCTACAGTGCCGTGTGGAAAAAAACGAAAGAGGCATAAGATTTCGACTCATAAGAGAAAGAAAAAACTAAGAAAAAACAGACACAAAAAGAAATAGATAACAAATTAGTTATCACCTCAGGGTGGTAACTATTTCATTTCTAACTGTAATTTTTTATAAATTGAGTTAATATCTTTAATAGATGAAACAAGAGCCTTTGTTAGACAAAATAAACTCACCTGAAAAGTTAAAAGAACTGCCTCTGCCTTTACTTCCCGGACTCGCTGCTGAGATCAGAGAGAGGATAATAGAGGTAATTAATCGTAATGGTGGCCATATGGCTTCAAACCTGGGTGTTGTTGAGCTTACTATAGCTATGCACCGGGTTTTTAACAGCCCGAAAGATCAGTTTATCTGGGATGTTGGTCACCAATGTTATACTCATAAGATTCTGACTGGAAGAAACGATAGATTTGATTCTATTCGTCTGAAGGATGGATTAAGCGGTTTCCCTAAAAGAGATGAAAGTGAACATGATATCTTCGAGACCGGACATGCCTCTACATCAATTTCTGCAGCTCTTGGCCTTCTTACAGGGAAGCGTCTTAAGGGAGAAAAAGGAAAGGTAATTGCTGTTATCGGAGATGGAGCAATTACAGGTGGTATGGCTTTTGAGGCTCTAAACCATTCCGGGTACCTGCGGAAGGATCTTATCATTATCTATAATGATAATAATATGTCTATCAGTAAAAACGTAGGCGGCCTTTCCTCACGCTCAGCCATTTCCAAAAGTTCATCATTTGTAAGCCGTATAGCTGCAACAAGGTATTACCAGAGAATTCGCGATCTTATTGATAGGGGATTGCTTAGTATCCCTTTTTTTGGTTATAGAATTTTCCAATTTGTGATGCGGATGAAAAGGGGTGTAAAAGCAGTTTTTCTCAAGGAAACAATGTTTTCTGAATTGGGTTTCGAGTATGTTGGTCCTATTGACGGCCATTCCATTTCGATGCTTACTAAAGTACTCGAAAATGTAAAAAAACTTCATAAACCGGTCATTGTTCATGTTGTAACAAGGAAGGGGAAAGGGTATTCAAAAGCAGAAGAAAATCCTGCAGATTATCATGGCGTTTCTCCTATACCTTCACCTATGGACAGAAATTCTTTTACTGAAAATACTTTTACAAGCATCTTCGGTGAGCTGGTACTGGAAAGTGCCAGTAAGGACAAAAATATTGTCGTGGTCACTGCTGCAATGGGAAAGGGTACAGGGTTGAATTCTTTTCAGGAGGCATTTCCAACAAGATTCTTTGATGTAGGTATAGCCGAACAGCATGCTCTTACCTTTGGAGCAGGGCTGGCTGCTTCAGGATTAAAGCCTGTTGTTGCAATATATTCTACATTTATGCAAAGAGCTGTGGATCAGCTGATTCATGATATTGCAATTCCCGGATTTCCTGTTGTTATTGCTATGGACAGATCAGGGCTTGTCAGCAGTGATGGAGAAACTCACCAGGGAGCTTTTGATATTTCGCTTTTTCGTGCTGTACCTGGTATAACAATATTTGCTCCCGGATCAGCAGAAGAATTTAAAATTATGCTGGATTATGCTTTTTCTGCTGACCGGCCAGTGCTTTTTAGATATCCCAAAGCGGAATGTTTGAAAGGAGTTAATGGCACAAATCTTCCTATTGTAGAGGGAAGGGGCGTGTTTATCAGAAAAACATCCGGTAAAGTTCTGATTATAACAATTGGAGGGTTGGTAGATGAGGCTCTTCGTTCATGTGAAATTTTAAAAGATCAGGATATTGAAACTGACCTTTATAATTTACGTTTTATTAAACCTATAGATAAAGAATATCTACTGGATATAATATCCGAATATTCCTATGTATTTATGGTGGAAGAAGGATCACGTAAGGGTGGTGTCGGCGAATATATAGCATCCCTTTTATTGGAAAGTAAATCTGATGTTCTGTTTCAGTACAAAGGGATTCCTGAAGAATTTCTGGCCCAGGCCCTTAGATCGGAGCTTTTGGCATACTGTGGTCTGGATGGTCCCGGTATAGCACGATTTGTAAGTCAATTTGTGGTAAAAAAATTTTTAAGTGAAAAGGATACTGTTTCTGTAACTGTTTAGACAGATAAATACAGGATTAAAAGGATCCGGGTTCTTATTTTACCTGTTTGTAGACTGTCTGGGGATTAAATACCTTTTTCCCGTTAAGGTGGAGTCCTTTTTTATCAAGTGTTCTAAAAAAACAACTGTAATAACCGGTGTGACAGGCTCCTCCTATTTGTTTAACCTTGTAAATCAGACTATCCTGATCGCAGTCAATACGTATTTCCACTATCTTCTGTGTATGCCCGGAAGTGCTGCCCTTTTTCCATATTTCCTTTTTGGACCGGCTGTAATAGTGTGCATAGCCTGTAGAGAGTGTAAGATTAAGAGCTTTTTCGTTTGCATATGCAACCATTAAAATCTCATTTGTTTCTGAATCCTGAGCAATTACCGGAACAAGTCCTTCCATTTTATCAAAATTTACTTCTGCTAAGTCCATATTGCTAAATATCTCCTTTGCGTATACGTTCTCCCAAGAGTATTATATGCCGTAAATCATCAACAGTTTTTGCTCTGTTCCAGTTGTTTTGAAAAGATGGATTCTGAACAATCTGAGCTATAGCCATAAGAGCCTGAAGATGGAAATTCCTTTCATCTCTACTGCCTGCCAGTGCAAAGACTGTATGAACAGGTTTCATTGATCCTTTAAAGATAATACCTTGTTTGGATCTTATGACGATTATCTCAAATCTTTGTTCTTTTCCCAGTATTATGTGTGGAATAGCAAGACCTGTATGAATAACTGTTGTAGATTCTGCTTCCCTATCATAGATAAGCTTCTTTATATCCTCTTTTCCTGCATTAAATAGTTTGGAAAATTCTGATGCCAGGAGGTCAAAGAGTTCTTCCATATTTGATGCTTTATTCATATCTATAATAACAGCATTTTTTATTATTGTATCGAATCTGTCTTCTACAATATCATCTCTTACAAGTAAAATCTCTTTTAGCTCTTCAGATAAAGTATCTGTTTGCATTTCCCTCGCTGTCATTCGTTTTACTATATGAATAATAGCAGAATCTTTTTTCTCTCTGAAAGCGGAAAAAATTAAAAACCATATAAGGGAAAAAATTATAAATATTCCTGTTAATAATAATGAAAGAGCTCCCATGTTAAAAATGATCAGAAGGTAGAAAAATATTCCTGCAATCTGAATCCATGGATACATGGGTGATTTGAATTTCGGTCTGTATGTGGTTATTTTACTTTCCCTCATAATTATCAGAGAAAAATTAACAAATGCAAAAAGAAGCAGCTTCATCGTAGAAGCGACCTTCACAAGATGTTCCAGGTCGAGCAGCTGTATGCATATTATCATAAAGAGAGTTGTTGTTATTATAGAAACAATTGGAGTATTGGTTTTTGGGTTTATTGTGGCTATGAAATCCGGCAGCAGATTATCCCTGGCCATAGCCAGTGGATTTCTGGATGAAGCCAGCAGACCTCCGTTTCCTGTAGTCATAAATGCCATTAGAGCAGCAGCTTCGAGTGTAATAAAACCCCATCTGCCAACCATTATTCCTGCTCCCTTTGAAAGAGGAGTTAATGTCTGTGAAAACTGATCCGGGCTAAGAATACCTATAGTTACAAAGACGGTCAGTACATACAGTATAGTTACTATTGTAAATGCGGAAAACATTCCCCTTGGAATAGTTTTCCCTGGATCTTTAATTTCTTCCGCAACAGATGCAATCTTTGTCAAACCTCCAAAAGATACAAAAATAATGCCTGCCACCAGAAAAATACTTTTCCCCCCTTCAGGTAGAAAAGGCGAATAGTTTTGTACATTTATATTACCAAAACCTACCAGGTTATATATGCAGAGTATTGTAATTAACCCTATTACAAGGGATACCTGAAGTCTGCTTGTGTGTTTGACACTGACAATATTGATGATACAAAAGAAAATAGCAAATCCCGTAGCTATGGATTTCAGCATTTCCGGTGAACCACCAAAATGTGGTGCAAGGACTACTCCTATACCCAGAATTGCGAAAGCAGTTTTAAGGGAGAGAGAGAACCAGCTTGCGAATCCGGCGAAGGTGCCAAAAAAGGGTCCCATACTTCGATCAACTAAGAAATACGCACCACCGGATTTAGGCATGGCAGTAGCGAGCTCAGTTTTTGCAAACAATGCCGGAATTACAAGTAACGCCGCAAGAAGATAGGCTACAATTATTCCGGGACCCGCTGTTGGATATACCACTGCAGGAAGAATAAACAAGCCTGAGCTTATCATAGCCCCGCTTGCAAGAGAAAAAATATCCAGAGTTCCAAGGGTTCTTTTCATTGTTAATTCATCCCCCTGGCTCTATTCTAAGGGTTTGCTTAAATTTAAGCAAATGAATTATTCTAATTTGATGGATTAATCTTCCGGTGTGTCTTCATCATTTGACAACAAAAACATCAGTTCTTCCTGACTTATCTGATCTTTATCAAGTTCGTCCGGATTGGTTTTTGCTAAAATCTTTCCAATATCATCATACTCAAATTGCTGCTCAAAAAAAACATCTTTTAATCTGCCGTTAAAATCTGTGAAATCAAGGGACCGTCCGGTATTATTGTTAAGTATACTTTCTGCGATTTCAAGAAAAAGGCCTTTTGTTTTATATAAATGCCGGAAGTACTGCGCTTTATCCAGTTGCAGAGTAGAATCTTTCAGAGAATCGTATATGGCAGCCAGTTTACCATCTGCAAACAGTATGTCGGATTTGATTTTTTCCAGAAAATAATCATTATCAATATCAATCTTCAGACTTCTCTGCAGGTGTTTAAGCATATCATTCAGCATAAAGATATTCGCTTCGTAATGGATGTACTGTGTCATAATTCAGTTCCTCTTATCTACTTTTCGGTATTAAATAGTTCTTACTTAAGGTTCTACTGTCTGGTATAATATGTCGGGGCGGTAATGAACAAGATAAATATTCAGTATCACAAAACTAAAATTGGGGAATTTATAGTAGGTTCTTTTGATGGGAAACTTTGTCTGCTGGATTTCAGATACAGGAAAATGAGTAAATCGGTAAATAATAGAATTAAAAAAGGGCTGAATGCCGATTTTATGGAATATGATGATAAGATTCTGAAAAAAACAAGAGAACAGCTTGATGAGTACCTGGAAGGAGACCGAAAGGAATTTACAATTCCCTTACTAATGGTTGGTACAGATTTTCAAAAAAGTGTCTGGAATGCTCTATTAAAGGTGCCTTATGGGACTACATCCACTTATCTGAGACTTGCCAAAGATATTAACAATGAGAAAGCTGTGAGGGCGGTTGCCGGTGCAAACGGAGCAAATGCAATAGGTATAATTATTCCCTGTCATCGAATAATTGGAAGTAATGGTGAACTTATCGGGTATGGCGGTGGACTGTCTGTCAAAAAACGATTGTTAAAACTGGAGAATAGTTATCAGGAGCCGTCCATTGTTGTAAGAAAATCCCTCCCTTGACAATGATTCCCCGTCATGCTAGTTTACTTCGACCTCTTTATCCGTCTTGAGGCGGATCAATAAGTCCATAAGGAGGGTTTATGAGAACCTACGAACTTACATGTATCTTCCGTACAGATGAAGATAACCTGGCAAAAGGCAAAGAATTTGTAAAAGCTGAATTCGAGAAACAGTCTGTTAAAATTCTTAAAGAAACAGATATGGGAACGAGAGAGCTTGCCTATTTAATTAAAAAAGAAACAAAAGGTCATTACTATTTCTACGAAATCGAAGTTCAATCGGATAAAATTGTCGAAATGGATAAGCATTTCAAGCATGAAACATCTTTTCTGAAGTACCTTTTTGTAAAAAAAGAAAACTAAAGGGGAGGGTGGATTCCTATGGCTAAAGATATCAATGCTGTATTTATAGTTGGTAGATTGACAAGAGATGCTGAGCTTAAATATTTAAATAATGGTACAGCTGTTTGTGATTTCAGTATTGCAGTGAATCGCCTTAAGAGGTCAGGCGATCAGTGGGATTCTGAAGCAAGTTTTTTTGATATTACTATGTTTGGTCCCCGTACTGAAAAAATAGTTCAGTATCTGTTAAAAGGTCAACAGATTGCAGTCAATGGAGAGCTTCGTCAGGATAGATGGGAGAAGGATGGGCAAACACGTAGTAAAGTAAAAATAATTGCCAATGACATCCAATTATTAGGGAAAGCCAGCAGCGGCGGCGGTTCAGGTAATTATGGTGGAAACCGAAGTGAAAACCAGAGTAATAGACCCTCAAACGAGTCCTTTGGCGGGTTTAAGCCTGCCAGTTCCAATGGACCGGAAAATTTTGAGGATGACATTCCTTTCTAGGCAAATATAAGGAGATAATACTATGTCGAATATAGAGGAAAAAGAAGAAGTTAAGGAAGCTGCACCTGTAACAGCAGCACCGGAAAAAAAAGAGGTTGTTCGGGAAGAAGCAAAAAGACCCAGGGAACAGCAAAGAGGACCAAGAGAGAACAGCAGCTACAGAAGACCTTCCGCTGGTGGGAGACCTCCTATGCGTGGTGGCCGAAAATCTTACTTTCGTAGAAAGGTATGTAGATTTTGTACACAGAAAGTGGTTGCTGACTATAAAGATGCGGATACTCTGCGAAGATTTATTACAGAGAGAGGTAAGATCCTTCCCAGAAGAATAACCGGCACCTGTGCAAAGCATCAGCGTTCACTGTCGAGAGAAATTAAGAGAGCCAGAGTTCTGGCCTATCTTCCCTATGTAAAACAATAGGTTTTATATGGAAGTATCGCTACAAAGGCGCAATTTACTTATTTTTGCAGCATTAACGGCAGCTTCTATTTTGATCTTTCAAATAAGTGTGGTATTTTTTTTGTTTGCAGTACCGCTTTTTATTATTCAGCGGAGATACGGTGTCCAGTATCTCTTTATGGCTGGTTTTTTTGTTGCCCTGGTGATTGTTATTCAGACGGTTATTCGGGGTTCCGGAATAGAGGGGAAGTCTTTAAGACAGTTCCTTATTGTTGCAGAGCTTGCTTATCCCCTTGCAATTATTGGCGGTGTATTGGGTATTTCATATTATTATAATATACGAACGCTTTACCTTTTAATTGCAGCAACGGCGGGATTTGCGATACTTAGTATCCCTGTAATCTATTATTATTCAGGGAATGATGAGATTGTCACTCTCCTAAAGGATCAGATAATATATGTATCTGATATTTTTAGTAAAGGTGCTGAATCTTCAGATTCGTTTGAAAGTGCGGTTCTTTTAAAGGAGCTGCAGCCGGAACGAATTATTGAATCAACTTCAAAACTGGTTTTTAGAAATTATTTACTGGCTTATTTTATTATGCTGACTGGAAGCTGGTATTTTGCTGATGCTTTCTCTCGTAGAATAAATAAAAGACCAAAATTCAGGTTAATTGGTTTTTTTGTTCCGGAGACTTTGATCTGGTTTCTGATAGTATCTCTGGTTGGCGTTCTCGCCGATGTGTTTATAGGTATTGGTTGTATTGGTCATTTGATGTGGAACAGTACCTTTATCATGGTTTTTGTATATGGACTTCATGGTATTGGGTTGATAGAGTATCTTTTAAACAGATACAAAGTATCCAGAAGCAGCAGGCGGTTTATTGCGATTATCAGTATTGCTGTCATACTGATTCCCGGGATTAATTTAGTTATATTGATAGGGGTTCCTGGGCTTGGAGTCTCTGAGTTATGGATTGGGTATCGAGAAGGAGAAAATTATGAAAATTATTCTTAATCAGGATGTGTATAACCTTGGGGAAGAGGGGGATGTCTGTGTTGTAGCAAACGGTTACGCAAGAAACTTCCTGCTACCTCAAAATATGGCTGTTCTTTTTAATAAACAGAATTCAGCCATTTTCCAAAGTCGTAAAACAGCGATAGAAAAGAGGAAAAAAGAAAAACGTGCTGCTTCCGCGGGCTTGAAAGAAAAAATTGAAGCAATTACTCTCGAATTAACAGTTTCTACCGGTGATACCGGGAAATTATTTGGTTCTGTAACAAATGCAAATATTGCAGAAGAACTGAAGAAAGCAGGCGTTGTTATAGAAAGAAAGAAAATTGAACTTCCTGAGCATACAATCAAGATGGTTGGTGAATTTATTGGAAAGGTTAAGCTTTATGGTACTGAATCTGCAGATTTAAAGATAATTATCAAAAGCGATAAGAAGATTGCTGAATCGGTTAAGGCCAAAAAAACTGCTGAGAAGCCTGTAGAAAAGCCTGTAGAAAAAGAAGAAGTAGAAGCTGTTTCAGAGGAAGGAGTTGAAGAAATTACTCCCGGGGAAGAGATTACAGAAACTGAAGTATCAGAATCTGTGAATGAAGCGTAGAAAGGACAAACCTATAGAATGATTCCTTTGGAGTTAAAGGATAAAATACCGCCCCATAATAATGATGCTGAAATGGCAACATTAGGGGCGCTGTTACTTGATTCAGAGGCTCTTGCTGTTGTACTGCGTTATTTAAGGGCAGACGATTTCTATAAGTTGGCCCATCAAAAAATATTTACAGCTATTGTAGGTCTTTTTAATGAGGGTAGGGGGGTCGACCTTCTTACTCTTACCGATGAATTGCGTTCTGAAGGATCCTTGGAAAGTGCCGGTGGTACTGCCTACGTTTCTACTCTCACCTCTGTAGTTCCCACAAGTGCCAATGTAGAGTACTACGCAAAAATTGTCCAGGAAAACAGTATAAGAAGACTTCTTCTCAAGATAGCCGGTGAAATGGTTTCAAGTGCTCATGATGATTCTCTGGATGGCAGAGCGGTTATTGAAGAGGCCGAAAAAAAGATATTTGCAGTTACAGACAGTCAGCAGAAAGGCCAGTACCGTGTTGCAAGAGATATTGTCCCGGAGGTAATTTCTGCAATAGAGAATTTATATCATAGAAAAGAAAGTTATACAGGAGTTCCTACAGGGTTTACAGAACTTGATAATATGACAAGCGGATTTCAGAATTCTGAATTTATTATTATTGGGGCCCGACCTTCTATTGGTAAAACTGCTCTGGCCCTTACAATGGCTGCAAATATGTCTATTAAAAACAAGATTCCTGTTGGGTTTTTTACTCTTGAAATGTCGGAAATGGCATTGATGAATCGTCTTATTGCAAGTGAGTCCAGGATTAACTCTACAAATTTAAGATCCGGTATGTTAAAACCCGCTGATTTTCATAATTTGACTGAAGCAGCCGGACGAATTTATGAAGCACCCCTTTATATTGATGATACTCCTAATATGAAACTTCTTGATCTGCGCGCTCAGGCAAGACGAATGCTGACTAAGGAAGGAGTTAAAATAATTTTTGTTGATTATATTGGACTTATTGAACCTGAGAGTAAAAGTAATGTACCCCGTCATGAGCAGGTAGCAGAGATCTCCAGATCATTAAAATCACTTGCAAGAGAGATGGAAGTTCCTATAGTTTGTTTATCCCAGGTTGGCCGCCAGTCTGAGGGGAAGGCACCTTCTTTGGCTGATCTTAGGGAATCAGGATCTATTGAACAAGATGCAGATGTGGTTATGTTTTTACATAGAGAAAAGGAATCAGGACATTCTGACGATCAGTCAAGAGGTGCTCTAAATATTCCTACTGAACTAATAATTGCAAAACAAAGAAATGGTCCAATTGGTACTGTGCCAATTGTATTTATTCCAAAATATACCAGATTTGAAAATTTAAGCAGAGATTCAGGTTGATAAATTAAGGTAAGGAAGACTGAATGAGTAGAGGAGAGAAAAATGGGATTAAAAGATAGTTACAATTTTGAGAATCTTGTGAATGAGACTGAGAGAATAGTTTTGGAGCAATTAGAGATGCAGCTTCAGCAGGAAGATGCTAAAGATATATGTAAGTGTCAGGACTGTATTCTTGATATGACTGCTCTTGCACTGAATTCGCTTGAACCTCATTATAGAGTGTCTCTTATTGGAAGTGTTTATGCCCACTCCATTGATGAGGGTGAATATGCTAAAGAGGTAAAGAATGTAGTTGCCTCAGCAATAAGAAAAATTGCTGAAAACCCTTCACATGATTAATTGATTAGATTTTTTATACTATCATCCGAGAGTATGTTCCTTCCATTTGAAGATGAAATGATCCATTTACCGTTTTCGAATAAGTAAAAATCTAAAATAAGTTGTCCATTGATTGTATTCCAGATAGACACTGACGAATCTGTATTAAGAGAAATTAGCAGATTTTTATGGATATACAGTTCTTCCGGTATATGTTCAGAATATTCCAAATCGGTAAATCCGTCCCACCCATACATCACCAGTCCACTGTTTCCAATAGAAAGATATATTCTGGATTTTGTCTCATCAACTATAAAACTACCAGCCTGATCTTCTCCGGGATAAGTTAATATAGTATTTGTTAATTCCCATGCCTGTCCTGTGTGAGCTTTTAAAACGGTCATTAAACCGGATCTGCGTTTTTCAAAACCGATTGTATAGAGAGTACGTGTTATGCTATCATAATCAATCTTAAAAATAAGAATATTGCTTTCCTTTACAGGGACTATTTCTTCGGTAAATTTGTTTATGTGAAGTAATGGAGATTGGAGAAAAGCTGTTCTGTTTCTTCCTGCTATTAGATTATTGTCAAAGACCGATTCAATTGAATTTATTCCATATGAAGTATAGGAGAATGTACTATTCCCTGTAAAAGCGTCTATTATCTGACAGGTGCCATCCTTTTCAAGAGTAATAAAATTACCATTAGAGTATTCCGCAGAAACTATCGGAGCAGAAAAGACATCCGAGAAATTTTCGAATTGACCATAGTTCAGTTTTTTTAGTGTACCCTTTGATATATCCATTGGATATATAAAGAAATTTGTTTTACTGGCGACGACTCCGGTAGCTTCCATGAAAGGATTGTTATAATCTATTATATTTATATCAGATTTACTAACCGGTTCAGAACCATCTGTAAAAAGATTCGAATTTAATGAAAAAAGGTTCCTGTCAGTAGCTATCAGCATTTTACCATTCATTATCTCCAGATCAGATATATTTGCCATAATATTTCTGGAAAAAATATATGATTTACCGGTATCTGTATTTAAAGAAATAATTTCACCCTGTAAGCCGGCAAGATAGGCTGTCCCATTTATAAGATTGAACCCGGCTGTAGGTATGATAGGTTGCGTTATCTCAAAAGATTTTATCCTGGTTAAACTTTCTCTTCCATTCGTTGTAAATATCTTCCATAAACTAATTCCATATTTTATATCAATTTTCTGAAGGGTAATTAAAATTTTTGAATCTTTAATTATAGATGATGCAAATATTCCGGATAATTTTTGTGTATATAATGTTTTTCCTGTTTGCAGACTAATCAGATATAGATTATTATTATCCGATGCAGCCATAAATGTTCCATCACTGGTCATACTTATAGATGAGAGATCTTTACGTGTTCTTATGGGAGAAGTTTTAATCTCTCCGCTTGTCAGATTCCAATACTGTATTGTTCCTGAAGGGCTGTAGAACATCAGTGTCTTTTCTGAGGGTGTTATATAAATTGATGAAACTATTCCATAATCAGCAAACATAAGAGGGACTTCAAATCCCTTTTCCGCATCAAGGAATAAAAGTCCGTTCCAGTCTGTCTTACTGTATGTTACATATTTCCCTGTCGGACTGAATTTAATAAACAGAGGAAGTCCGTCCATTTTATGGGAGAAGAGCTTCTTGTCCTTTTCCAAATCCCATACACTTAGTTTAAAAGAGGATATAGTATCAGTTTCTACTACTGCAACACGGGTACCGGCAGCATTTACTGCAAGGTCTTTAACCATAAGGTAGGAAACTTGCAGTTTTTTGATGAGAGATCCGTTTTCTGTATTCCATACCATTAGAATTCCGCTGTTGTCGCTGGAAAAAAGAAGTTTGCCGTTACTGGTAAAAGTTTGTATAGGATGGCTATGACCGCTATTTATTACGAGACTACTTTCACAAAAAACAGAAATAGAAAATGTAAAGAGTAGAAATAATAATAATTTGAATTTATGCAATTTTAGTATACCTCTGTACTGATTTTATTTATTGATCTGTATGGAAGAGAAAGAAACTCCTCTATATCCGGTTCCTTAAGTCTTTCCTCCAAATTACTGCTTATATTATTGTATATTGATTCAGGGATCTTTGAAATACCGGTTTCGCCTTCCTTGAGTCCATAGATATTAAAAACAAGTAATTCATTTTCCTTTTTTGTGAATAAAATTTTTATATCCGGTTTCGAATTAGTCTTTTCAAGTAAATATAGTTTAATAAGTTCAATAATTCTATCATCATAATTATATTTAAGAATAATAAATTTTTCTCTTAATTCCTGAAACCCTACAACAACCTGTTTTGATTCAATACTTATACTTCCTGCAAGTAAACTGTCTCTGTCTATTTCAGGGATCATCATTAAATCAATATTATCATTATAGAATCTGATTTTGTATTCAGGTTTGAAAACTTTACCACATGCAGGGCACTTGAATTCCATAAAATTATTATTTATTATCTGATCAACTATTTTAGGATTATCCAATAAATTTATCTCATCTTGTATGTCTGCTTCAAAAACATTACCGCAGTAACAATATATTTTTTTCATTTTCTAATCCTTAATTCTTCTATTTTTTACTTCTATTTTGAAAATAGATATGAAATATCACTATAGGTAGTTAAGAAAAATATCACAATAATAATTATAAATCCAATACTCTGATACCTGTAAAATATACCCGGTTTTAGAGGTTTTCTTCTAATTAGCTCTATGGTTGTGAAAAGAATTAAGCCCCCGTCGAAAATTGGAATCGGCAGCAGATTTGCGAAACCAAGAGCTACACTTATCATACTTAGAAATCTGAAAATGGTGGTTAAACCTGTTTTAATCCCTTCTTTAAAGCTGTTTGAAGCTATTTCACCTACATAATAACTTATACGTATTGGACCTGAGACAGCTTTTTTCACATCAATTCCTGAAAAAAGCATATAAAGACTTTTAGCTGTCATAATAAAAGTATCAGAAGTTTCTGTTATTCCTTTTAATATTGATGCAGGAAAACCGAGGTTTTCCGATTCCAGGCTAAGAAATTCTAAGTTAATACCTAAATCTACACTTCCATCATCTTTGTATATTGGAACCAGTGTCAGGGTGTGATTGTATCCATTTGAGTCAACAGAAAGATTGAGATATTCAGGTTTATAGCTTAGAGCTTTGTAGATATCCAAATAATTGGTAACTTCAATTTCATTGGCAGATATAATAATATCACCCTGTTTAAGTCCTCCTATATATGCTGATGAACCGGAAGTAACATTATCTACTACCGCATCTATCCATGGTGAGACTCCAATTCTTCCTGCGCCTGTTTCTTTATTCAGGATAGGTGTTATAGAAAGATGAATTTCTTTGGAATCCCGCTCCAGTATTACAGATAAAGTCTTTCCGGGAGATGAGTAAATTATTTGCTGCAGGTCTGAATAGCTTCGAATTATGTTATTATTTATACGAATAATTCTGTCTCCTGTCATTATCCCTGAGGTGTCAGCAGGATTATCCCCTTTAGTAAATATTTCCGGATAATCCGAAAGAAGAACAATTTTATTACTATAGGTATTAATTTTGAAACCTATTGACCAGATAAAAGAAAGCACAATTATTGAAAATATAATATTGAAAAGTGGTCCCGCAAGATAAGTTGCAATTCTCTTAATTGGTGCTGCAGAGAAAATTGATCCTTTTTCAAATGAAATTGAGCTGGTTTTTTCTCTGATAGCTTTGGTAAACTGTTCTTCTCCTTTCATTTTGCAGTATCCGCCAATGGGAAAAAGGCTGATGCGATATTCGGTTTCTCCATAACGTATAGAGAAAAGTTTTCTTCCCATCCCGATCGAAAATATTTCGACATATATTCCCATAAGTTTAGCTACAATAAGGTGACCCAGTTCGTGTACAAGGACTACAATATCCAGTCCAATAATTCCGACAAATATAGATAAAAGCATTTTATTTCCTGACTTGTTTTTCGATATAGTTTATTGTTTCTTTTCTAACAAGTAAATCTGTTTCAATTACTTCATTAAAAGAACCCGGTTTTATACTCCAGTCATCCTGAAGTATATTGAAAACTATATCAGAAATTTCTAAAAAGTTGATTTTTTTATTTATAAAGTATTCAACTGCAATTTCATTGG
>JAUVLL010000052.1 GCA_030600745.1 Spirochaetaceae bacterium
CCACCCGGGAATTCCAGTATTGCTGATGCAAGTATATCAGTCTTAAATTACTGATCATATTCCACCATTGCAACAACTCTTTTTGGTTCTTCTTTAAATAAAAATCTGGATGTGTTTACCGGGTAGCAGCCAATATCCCAAATTCCGCCGCCCCCCATATCCGAAGAATAACTATTTCTAATGTTGGATGGATCAAAATTCGAATAAGAAAAAAATCCCTGTACTGCTCTAAGTTTACCAAAATCTTCACTTGATGTTAATTCTCTTGCCTTAAGCCACTGTGGATGGGTTCTAACCATAAATGCTTCACCGATTTTTACTCCGGTATGTTCTCTTGTTCCAATTGCTCTTTTTACATCAGATACAGTCAATGCAAACGGTTTCTCACACAGAACGTGTTTGTCTGCCTCCATGGCTTTTATACTCCATTCTACATGAAGATGATTTGGAAGTGGAATATATACAGCATCGATTGATTTATCAGCAAGTAGTTCTTCATAAGATCCGTATGCTTTTTCGATGTCCAGATCTAAAGCAGTTTTCTGTGATTTCTTTATATCTCTGGATGCAATTGCAGATATCTCACTATACATTCCATCCTGCATCCCGGGTATTACATAATTTCTGGCTATACCTGCATCACCCAAAACACCCCATCTGATTTTCATCATTAGCCCCCCGGAAAAATTGTTTTGAGTTATTATAGATTAATAATGGAAGAACCTCCAGTCTGGATAGAATTATGCAGGCCGGGGTTCTACGATGTTATTTGGTTTTTTTTAAATCCCAAAGCTTATTCAAGGTTTTTTCAAGTCTGTCGCCTAGAAAGTCGCCTCCATTAGTAGTTATATCATCGTGATTATTAAAAACTGCATAGGGAATTTCCACATTATTAACTGTTAGAAAACTATCATCTTTAGATGAAAAATCTTTCCAGTCACTTTTTTCGTACATTTCTTTTAACTTTTCATCAGGAAGTCCGTGTTCCAGAATACTATGAGGTTTGTCAGGATTAAATCTTCGTCTATTTTTTCTTAGGGATTCTTCAAAGCTTACATCAATATATAGCACAGCACCTGCTTCGAGAACCCCCTTTGTAAAATAATTAAAGGCTTCTTTAAATCCACCGTGCTCACTGCCTCTGGCAAATTCTAAAATAGCAGTACCCTCTTTTTCAAAATCTTTTCTATCGGTCAGTAGTTTTTTATATTCCATATCAATTCTTTCAATAAGAAGATTCCATAGATAAGGATACTTAAAATAACCTTCTTTATCTGAATGAAGTCTGGGTTTACCCATACGCTCCAGAAGAGCATCCTCTTCAAACCATGTCCATAACATAGGGAAGTCATCGATTTCGATAAAATCTGCTATATGGAATCTGGAAAGTCTTTCTTCTGTACTGCAGTTTTTTAAATAGTCTATTATTTCACTTTTCCCTGCTGCCGGACGTCCGTTGAGAAAAATAATCGGGAAATGATTATTTATTTGCTGATTCATAATGAGGCTCCTTTGGGTGCTGAGATCGTTCCTCGACACTTCGTGTCTGCGGTACGACTCATATTTATTTAATTCCTGAATGCAGGAATCCCTGTATAAATTTTTTCTGGAAAATCAGAAAAGCTGCCAGTAAAGGCAGAACTACCATTACGGTAGCTGCAGAGAGCAGAGCCCATTGAGCGCCTATCTCTCCCATCTGCGTAAATCTTACAAGTCCGGCAGTTAAAGGCCTCGCTTTGTCAGTTTTTGTAATAATCAACGGCCAAAGAAATTCATTCCAGTGCCAGCTGACCGAAGATATCCCGAATGCTGTAATGGTAGATACAGATTGGGGAATGTAAATATGAATTAATAAGTGCCACCATGAGCAGCCGTCAATTATTCCTGCAGATATAAGTGCTTCCGGAATACTTAGAAACATTTGCCTGAGCAGAAAAACACCAAAGGCGGATCCAAAATAGGGGATTCCAATGGCAAGTATAGTGTCATAGATATTCAATGCTCGTATTGTAGAGAAATTAGGCACCAGAAGAGCTGCTGTTGGAATCATCATCTGCAGGAGTATAAAAATAAAGAGTAAATTCTGTCCTTTAAATTTATATCTGGCAAATGCAAAAGCCGCTAGAAGTACTGTTACAAGCTGCACTGCAAATACCATTAAAACTAAAATAAAAGTATTAATGAAGTATCTTCCGAAAGGTGCAAGATAGAGCGCCTTTTTGAAGCTGTCTAAACTGAGAGTTGTTCCAAAGAAAACATCACCTCTTCCAAGAGCTTCGTTTAGTGGTCGGGTGGAGGCAATAAAAGACCATATTAGAGGTGCTGTCCAGATAATTGTCACTGTAATCAATATAAAATAGAGAAGACCCCTGCTTCTTAATTTGTGTAATTTAATCATCTGTACCTTCCTTTTTTTCTGATAAAAGAAAGTTGGAAATTGTGAAAAAAAGTAGAATAATAATAAGAATAACTGTTATTGCCGCAGCCTTTCCTACATTAAGATTCTCAAATCTCTGCTGCCAGAGATAGAATAAAAGAACTGTCGAACGATCACTTGGACCACCACTTGTTAAGACAAAAATATGATCAACTGCCTGAAATGCTCCAATAAACGCAATTGTTGTAATAAACAATGTAGATCTTCGAAGGAGGGGTATTGTTATGGCAATCATAGTTTTTACAGGACCTGCTCCATCTATTTTTGCAGCTTCATAAACTGTGCCTGGAATGTTCTGTATTCCTGCCAGATAGAAGATCATAAAATAACCGGCGTTTTTCCAGAATGAAACTATCATAACGGATATCAGTGCAAGATTTGGATTAACTGTCCAGTTTTGCGGCCCTGTATAACCAAGGAAAGAAATTGTACTGTTAAACAATCCATAATCCGGAGTAAAGAAAAACATCCAGATAGTAGCTGCGCTGACCATAGGCAGTATTGATGGATGAAAGATAGCCAGACGAAAAAGTCCGGAACCTTTAAATTTATTGTTTAGAAGTACTGCCAGAATAAAAGCGGCAGCAATAGTCAGTGGTACTGTTCCAAGAACATAGATCATTGTGTTTTGTAACACATTTATAAAATCACTATCTTTTAAAAGTTCAAAATAGTTTTCAAAACCAATAAAAGATGGTATTTTGTACTTTGCTATGTTAAGTCGTTGTTTAAAAAGGCTCTGATAAATAGAGAGAAATGTCGGCCATACTGTAAACATTGTAACAAAAAACAGGGTAGGTGATATTAATATATATGGCAGATAGTTAAATTGTTTTTTTCTTATCATATCAAGTAAACCCGGAGCAAATTGCTCCGGGTAAAATAAACTCCTAATTCAGTCTTATTTAAAATCTGTTAATGATTTATCAGCTTCTTCCTGGGCAGTTTTCATAGCTTCTGCAGCAGTCATCTCACCATTATAGGCTGCCTGCAGGTATTTGTGGAAAATATTCCTGATCTGACCAAGATTCTGAAGGGAAAGCTCTTTTGCTGCAAAATTTAAGACATCTCTTGTATCTGCTGCCTGTGGTACCTTTTTAAGGTAGGCTTTCATTGCAGAGGTGTCATAAGCACTTTTCTGAACAGCAATGTAACCGGTGTTCATGCTAAAATTAGCAGCAAGTTCCGGCTGGGTAATGAAGTATGCAAATTTTACAGCAGCAGCTTTCTCTGCTTCTGATGCTCCATCCATAATATAGAAGTTTCCGCCTCCCGGTACACTGGCATAGGTCCCTGCCTTTTTCCCTGGAAGAGGCATAACACCGACATCAAAACCGGACTGGGAAATAACTGTTGCCAAAGATCCTGTAGAGTGAACAATCATAGCAGTGGTGCCGTTTGAAAAGTTTGCAGGTGCTGTTCCCCATGCTCCCTGGACTCCGGCTGGTGTTGCAGCGTAGGTTTTTGACAGGGAAATGTAGAAATTTACAGCATCTATTACTGCAGGGTTATCAAAGAATACAGTCAGATCATCATCACCGATAATGTTCTGACCTGCGCCAATTGCCAGGGGCTGGAACAGCCAGTACGGCCATCCTGAAGGAAACTCAATACCCCACTGGGTAACTTTGTCCCCTTCTCTAACTGTAAGTTTTTGGGCAGTTTCGCCCCATGCTTTCCAGCTGTCCGGACGGTCGATCCCGGCGGCTTTGAACATATCTTTATTATAGTACATTACTACAGCACTTCTCTGAAAAGGGATGCTCCATAGTTTTCCATCGTATCGTGAATTATCAAGAAAGGCCGGATAAAATCCTTTTATATACTTTTCGCTGTCCGGAAGTTGTGAGAGATAATCATCTATTGAAGCGATATATCCGCTGTTCATAAGATCATAAAGATCTGTTGCCAGCATAACAGCCATTGCCGGGGGTTTCCCACCGCCCTCTATAGTTGTCTGTATAGCTGTTTTTACATCTCCATAACCACCGGAGAAGACAGGTGTAACAGTTATGTTCGGGTTAATAGACTGAAAGCTTGCGATATATCCTCCCAGAATTTTTGCTATTGGAGCATCAACTGCTACCGGATAAAAAACTTCAATTTCTACCGGACCTTCTATTGCCCCTTTTGTTGGAGCCTCTTTTTCTCCGGCTGCCCAAAGGGACCCGCTGATCAGTAATACTGTCAACAGGATTACTAAAATCTTTTTCATTTTACTTCCTCCAAATATTTTTTACCGCTATGCGGTATGATTAACATTCTCTAAATGCGGTTCTTCTATTTTCCAGTTCTTTAAGTTTTTCCTTAAGTCTATCACCTCCGGAGAGCTCTACTGCCAGAAGCAATAAATTGGCAAAATTCATTGGTACAGCCATAGAGTTTTTGAACTCTATATCTCCGCGGTTGACGTAGATCATTTTACTGGAAAGTTCGGCCAGAGCAGGATCCATTGTTCCTGTTACAGTGATAATTTCCATTCCGGTTTCTTTTACACTCTCCAGGGTTTTAATAAATGATTTTGTATCATTTAAATACATAAATGTAATAAGCAGATCTTTTGAAGTTGCCGGAAAAAGATCATCAACTACATCCCCTGAGTTCTCACCAAGTAATTGAACATTTAACTGGTAGCGTTTTAATCTTTTAGTAAGATAGTGGGCTGGGTAGAATCCGGTCCCGGGACCAAGGAGATAGACAGTATCGGACGTGAGTATTTTATTAGCAGTATATTCCAGCTCCTTATCAGAAAAATGGTTTTCAAAAAGGTTAAGTGATTTTATATCTGTCTCAATCGCTGCATGGATGAGTTCAGAGAAAGAAGATATTTTATTGAAAATACGGGAGGAAGCCTTATAGGAGTCAATATGGTGCTCGTAGAAACTCAACATTCCAGCCCGAAAATCCTGATAATTTGGATATTTTAGTTTTTTGTAAAATTCGATTACTGTTGGTTTGCTTATGTTAATTTTTTGACATAGATCCTTTAAAGAAAGAAAAGCCATTTCGTGAGGATACTGTCTTATAAATTCTGCAATTTCTTTTTCTGACTTTGTAAAGTTCCCGGCTGCCATTGATAGACGCTGGGCCCAATCTGTATCTACTGCCATAAGTTCATAATAGACCCGAAACATGGTATTGTCAAATGAAAAGTAAAAAAAAATAGATAGAATTTTACTAATTCATGTATATTTAACGTAATATTCACGTAAAGTAAATAATTCACCTAAAAATATTACCAGATGAATAGTAATTGTGTAAGGTGGAAATCCTGGAATATTGTTTAAAACAGTATACTTTGTTATTTTTAAGTTTTCGATAAAAAGGGTAGGTTACAATGTTTAAAGTAATGTTTGTTTGTATGGGGAATGTGTGCAGATCTTCCCTTGCTCATATTCTGCTGGATAATTATCCATAGTGATAAACGGAGCTATATGATATAATTGCAGCAATGGTTACATTAAGATTCTATGAAGAACTAAATGATTTCCTCGAAAAAGATAAAAGAAAAGTGAACTATACTGTTAAGTCCAGCCCCGGTCAGACCGTGAAGGACCTTATTGAGTCGGAAAATGTTCCCCATACTGAGGTCGATCTGATTCTTGTAAACAGTAACTCCATTGATTTCTCCTATCAGGTTAAGGATGGTGACAGAATTTCCGTTTACCCTGTTTTTGAATCTCTGGACATTACAAATGCTACCAAACTGAGACCGCTACCGCTGAGACTGCTCTCCCCGGGAGGGGCAATATTCATTCTGGATGTGAATCTTGGGAAACTGGCAAGATACCTGCGGATTGGGGGATTTGACACTCTCTACAGCAATTCATATGAGGACAAAGAGATTGCAGAAATATCCGCCCGGGAAAACAGAATCGTACTGACAAGGGACAGAGACCTGCTAAAACGATCGATAATCCAAAGGGGACACTGGATAAGGTCTCAGAATGCTGTCCTTCAGTACCAGGCCGTGCTGGAAAGGTTTGACCTTAAAAACTCTGTATCCATCTATTCCCGGTGTCCCCAATGTAACGGAAAACTCAGGCAGGTGGATAAGAAAGATATTCTGGACAGACTGGCCCCTAAAACGTCAAAGTACTATGATGTTTTCAAGATCTGCGGCAGCTGCGGTAAAATATACTGGAAGGGGAACCATTATTACAATTTTATTAAAATGACAGATCCGGATATTCAATATTCCAAACAATAAGATGGGGAACCTATACTGATAAAACGTAAACTAAGGGAACGGTTTGTTTCCTTAGATCACTGGTAATAACCGGAATCGGAACTGTTTTTTCCCACTTGTCAGCAGCATCATATACTAATATCATGTAAAAATGAAAATTAGATATAAACTGGGTTTCCTTATTGGTATATATATCTCAGGAATAATAACAATTGCCCTTCTTTCGCTATATGGATGGCAGCGTACTGCAGAAATTCAGGAATCTGTTACTATCGGTGTAGAACTGCAGCTTAAGTCCAGAGAAGTCCAAAGATGAATTTGGGATATTTACAGTTACTTTTAATGAGCTCCTTGATGATCTAAAGGAAAATGTTAATAATATACTTAATCTTACAAGGGATATTGGTTCATTTATTTCAGATAAATCTGAATTAACAGACCTTTTTAATCTTGTTGCCGGGGCAGTTGTCCAGGATACAAGTGCAGATACTTCGACAGTATTAAAATTAGAAAATAATATGTTTTATTTTGCAGCCTTAAAAGGAGAACAGCTGTCAGATAAATATAAAGAGATACTGCTTAAAATAGTTTCAAACCGGGTTTACAGACCTGACTCTCTTTTTGCTCTAAATCTGGATGATAATAAATTGAATGGCAGTATATTTAAATCTCTTTTAGCAGCTCCATTAATGGTAGATGGAAAAAAATATGGACTGCTTGTTTCTATTAAAACAAAATCTGAAGAAGGTTTTTCTGATCTGGGTGTTACACGGTTCAGTACATTTACCGAATATGTATCTTTAGCACTGGATAACTTTTTTAAATACAAAGAATTGATAGAGCGAAGGGAGGCCCAGTATCAGGCCCTTCAGTCTCAGGTTCAGCCTCATTTTCTTTACAATATATTAACAGTAATTCTAGGGCTTAACAGGAAAGATGATAGAGATGGTATTATTGAAACAGTTACTGCTTTAAAGGAGATGCTCAGGTATATACAATCACAGAGCAGATTGGAGTCGCACAAATTGCTGATGGACTTGGTGTAACTCCAAATTATTTAAGTACATTGTATAAAAAATTTACTCATAAAACCTTTACTAAACATATTACAGATATTCGGATGGCAAAAGCCCCGGAACTTCTTAAACAAACTGGAATAAGTGTAAAAGATGCAACAGAACTTCTTGGATATTCAAGCAGTCGTCATTTTGCACGACTTTTTAGAGAGTACTACGATATCTCTCCTTCTGAATATATAGGGAAGTGTAGAAACTGACTCTTTTCTGTAGATTATAATCCTAACAGGGTTAGATCTATGGATGATATAATTGGCTAAATAAATCTAAGGAGAATGAAATGAAAAAGATTTTAGTGCTTTTACTTATTTTCATGGTTTCTACAACTTTTACTTTTGCTGCAGGCGGCCGAATAGTAGATTTGGTTCCTTCAGTAGAAGAATTAATTGGACGACAGCAGGTAGAGCTAATAGCAGAACTTACAGATTATAAAGGACAGATAGGTATAGTTTCTGCAACCAGCCAGGCAACTAATCAGAATGCATGGATAAAATGGAACTGGATATCAACCCTGATTCGCTTATAAAGAACTTAAGCACGGCCCAGCGCCATATGGTAGAGATTACCAAAGCGCTCTCCATAGATGCAGATGTGGTGATAATGGATGAACCTACATCTGCTCTTACTTTAAAAGAGGTGGAAGATCTCTATAAGATAATTAATCAGTTAAAGAGTGACGGCAAGGCCATTCTTTTTATATCCCATAAGTTTGACGAAATTTTTTCAATTTGTGATGCATTTACCGTGTTTCGTGATGGAAAATATATTGAAAGCGGCAGGATAAGTGAATCGAGTATTGATGATATTGTTAAGATGATGGTTGGAAGATCACTGAATAAGATGTTCCCCAAAGAAAAAGCAGAGATAACTGATACAATACTGGAGGTAAAGAACTTAAGTAGAACCGGTATTTTTAAAGATATCTCTTTCTCTCTAAAGAAAGGGGAGATCCTTGGTTTTTTCGGTCTTGTTGGAGCTGGTCGTACAGAGGTAATTAGAGTTCTTTTTGGAATTGACAGAAAGAGTTCCGGTGATATTTTTATTAAAGGGAAAAATATTACAATCAATTCACCTGCTGCTGCCATGAAACAGGGAATAGCACTTATTCCGGAGGACCGTCAGGAGCAGGGAGTTATACAGGATATGAGTCTTACTCATAATATCTCTTTACCTCAAATTGATAGCCTTTTTTCTCTTGGTATTCTTAATAAAAATGTAGAGGAAACACTTACACAGGAATATGGATCTCTTATGGAGATTAAGGCGGCAGGCTGGGATGTTAATGCAAATACTTTGTCAGGCGGTAATCAGCAGAAGGTTGTAATTGCAAAATGGCTGGCCACTAATCCTTTAATACTTATTATGGATGAACCTACAAAGGGTATCGATGTAGCAACAAAGGCTGCTGTTCATAGTTTTGTCTCTGCTATGGCTGTTAAGGGGTTGGCAGTAATACTTGTTTCATCGGAATTACCCGAGATCCTGGGAATGTCTGACAGAATAATTTTGATGCATGAGGGGTTAATAACTGCATCTTTTGACAGGGATGAAGCAGATTCTGAAAAGATAATACGTGCTGCTACCGGCCAGAATACAATCGGGGAGGCAGTATGAGGGAAATTTTAAAAAAAAGAGAATTTACACTTATTCTTATAATAGCAGTTATGCTTTTGGTAATTATAACTCAGGCACCGTCATTTGTATCACCGACAAATATTCTTCGAATAGTAAATGATACTTCTATATTGATAATGGTCTCTATTGGTCAGTTTATGGTAATTCTAACAGGTGGTATCGATCTGTCTGTAGGGTCAATTATTGCATTTAGCGGTATGGCAGCATCAATGATGAACCAGTACTTTCCCGAAATGCCGGTTATATTAATTTTATTTGCAGGAATTGGGATTGGAACAATACTAGGTTTGATAAATGGAGTATTAATTGCATTTGGAAAAGTTCCTCCAATAATAACCACCCTTGGAACTATGAGTATATTCAGAGGTTTTACCTTTGTGATGAGTAAAGGTCAGTGGGTAACAGCACATGAGATGACCGAGAGTTATATGAACATACCTCATGGTGCTTTTCTTGGAATATCCAATCTGATCTGGGCTGGACTTATTGTCTCTCTTGTAATGTACTACTTTATGAAATATGTAAGAACGGGAAGAGAGATATATGCCATAGGTGGAAATAAAGTTGCTGCCCTTTTTGTTGGTGTCAAAGAAAAGAAAATAAATATTATTGTTTATACCCTTGTTGATGAAACACGGCTGGTTAATGAAGAGGGTTGGAAAGACAGGGTAACAGGCTTAGTAACTAAATGGGAGTTTATACTGTTTATTCTTCTATTACTGGAAATTATAATCTTTTCAAATCTGACTCCATATTTTCTCAATACATTTAATCTGTTAAATACAACATTTACCTTTTCTGAAAAAGCCATACTGGCACTGCCCATGATCTTTATAATTCTGAGCGGTGATATTGATATTTCTGTTGCAGGGATTATGGCTTTAAGTTCTTTTGCCATGGGTTTATTAAATATCTCAGCAAAAGTAATGATAATAACAACAGGTGCTCTGCTAATTATTGCTGTTCTTATACCAGGGCTTATGGATTCAATAAAGGTCAGAAATAAACTTAAGAGGCAGCAGAATTTAGAGATTAGTGAGAAAATTTCATAAGAAAGGAATAGTACAGATGAATTCAAAAGAGAGAGTATTAAAAGCATTTGGTAAAATTGAGGGTAAGGCAGACAGACCACCATTACAGTTTGATCTTTGCAAACAGCTCACAGACGCATTTGGAGAAAAATTAGGTATTAAGCCGGATTATGCTTTAAGCTACTATGAAGATCTGACTTATAGAATTTCCGCAAATGAAATACGAACTGCCATGGGAAGTGACTGTATTGTTGTAGGTGGAACTGTTTCTTCAGATTTTGAAATAGTAACTGTAAGAGATGATATAACTTTAAATGAATTTGGTATGGAGATGCAGCCAACTGATCTATATGTAAATGTAATTAAATGTCCACTGGATGAAGCTGAAACAGTTGAGGATATTGAAAAATATAAAATTCCGGATGCCTATGCTCCCGGCAGGTTTGAAAAGGCAAAAAGGGATATTAATAAATATGGAAAGGATTATTTTGTAATTGGGGACTGTGAACTGTCAATTTTCGAACTCGCCTGGCATTTGACTGGAATGGAATCATACATGATGGCCATGGCAATGGAGGAACCCTGGATTGCAGCATTGAATGACAAGGTTGAAGCCTGGACCCTTGGACTTGCTAAACAGCTGGTGGAATTGGGAGTGGATGCAATATGGTTTGGTGAGGATTTAGGATCTCAAACTTCCATGTTAATAAGCCCGGATATGTGGCGCAGGGATTTTAAACCCAGATATGAACGTATGATAAAAGAACTGAAAGAAATCAATCCCAATGTAATTATAATTATGCATTCCGACGGCGCAGTTGCTCCATTAATTGATGATTTTATTAAGATGGGGATAGAGGTGTACAATCCTGTTCAGCCAAATGTTCCCGGATCGGATCCCAAAGAATTGATGGATAAATATGGCGGCAGGATAAACTTTTTTGGTGGAATTGATCAGCAGGATCTTCTTCCTTCCGGGGACAAAGAGGCCCTAAAGAAAGAGATAGAAGAGAGAGCTGAAGTTATGGCAAAGGATGGCGGATATTTAATGGCACCTGCTCATATTATTCAGGCAGATGTAAGTATGGGAATGGTTGAGGCTATGATTGAGAATATTAAAGGGCTTGTAAAATGAGAGTTGCATTTAAAATGAAGCTGAAACCAGGTTTTAAGGAAGAATATAAAAAGCGTCATGATGAACTATGGCCTGAACTTAAAACCCTGCTCAAAAAGCAGGGGGTTTCAAACTATTCCATATTTTTTGACGAGGAAACCAATATTCTTTTTGGAGTACAAAATCAGAGTGGAGAAAGCTCTTCCCAGGATCTGGGAAATCTGGAGATAGTTCAGAAATGGTGGGCCTACATGGCGGATATTATGGAGACTAATCCGGATAATTCGCCGGTGACTGTTTCTATGGATGAAGTTTTTTATATGAAGTAGTGATTCTGTCTATATATAGTCAAGGTTGAGCCTAGATTCTTGTAGTATCTAGAAGCATGGTTGAATATTCACGTAAAATGTATTACACTTATTAATGTGGTGCACTAAATACACTGCTGGAGGTATAGTCATGTCAAATATTACAATTTCTCTGGATGATACTCTTCTCAAAAAGGCAAAAAAAATTGCAATTGATAAAGAAACCAGTTTTAATGGGCTTGTCCGGGAATATATTAATGATTTAGTCGAGAGGGAAGAGAGAAACCGTCTCTTGATGATCGAGGAACTTGACAGTTTATTTGCAGGAAGCAGCGCAGTGGTTGGAAAGAAAACCTGGACACGGAATGACCTTCATGAGCGATAAGGTCTTTTTTGATACAAACATTCTTGTCTATGCCAATGATTCCAGTGAACCGGCAAAACAAAAAATTGCCAGATCTTTGCTAAAGGATTCTTTGGAAAAACAGAATGGCGCAATATCGGTTCAGGTCCTGAGTGAGTTCTGGGTAACAGTTACGCGTAAGATTAAGGAACCTCTTTCTGTTGAAATTGCAGAAAAAGAGATCGAATTATTGCAGTTAATGAAGATTGTCAGCCTGGACTATCAGTTATTCAAAGATGCCCTTCGATTTCAACGATTGGTGCAGGTCTCTTACTGGGATTCCCTAATTCTTGCAGCATCACATTCGGCAGGTTGTCACACTATTTATACTGAAGACTTAAATCATGGACAGATAATGGCTGAAATGGAACTTTGTAATCCATTTTTATAGACACCGTTTTCTAAACTCTAAAGGAGAAATCCCCATAATTCTTTTAAACTGTCTTGAAAAATAGTTGCTGTCATCAAACCCTGTCCGGCTGGCAATCTCAGTAACACTGAAATTTGAATTACACAAAATTTCACTTGCCTTTTTA
>JAUVLL010000255.1 GCA_030600745.1 Spirochaetaceae bacterium
TATTAATGCTATCGGGTTATCATTTTCTCTTCCACTATAAACATTTATAGGGTTCTTCTAATTTGGAGGGGACATGGACAAATTTTTGGCAGCTGCGTATGAAGAAGCGGAAAAAGGACTTGATGAAGGGGGTATTCCTATTGGTGCAGTTCTCGTAATTGATGAAGAAATTGTCGGTCGTGGTCATAATCGCAGAGTACAGAAAGGAAGTCCTATCCTGCATGCAGAAATGGATTGTTTTGAAAATGCAGGAAGGTTGAAGGCAAGTGAATATCAGAGAGCTACTCTGTATTCAACCTTATCTCCCTGTGATATGTGCAGCGGAGCAGCCTTATTGTATAAGATTCCTAAGGTTGTAGTAGGGGAGAATAAAACATATCAGGGACCGGAGAGTTATCTTCGGGATAGGGGTGTAAAACTGGAAATAGTTGATAGTCCTGAATGTATTGCCATAATGGATAAGTTTATAAAAGAAAAACCCGAATTATGGAACGAGGATATCGGGGTATAATCATGGTGATCCCCGTAGGGACAGGTCGCGACCTGTCCCTACGGATAATATATTTCACAAAATATTTCAGGAGGAAGAGGATGAAGAAAGTTTTACTGATTGCCTTGGTTGGATTAATGGCAGCATCATTTGCATTTGCAGGTGGAGATGCTGAAGAAGCAGATGGTGCATTTAAAATGGCTGCTATCTTTCAGACATCAATCGAAGAACCATGGGATGGAGCTATTCATGAAGCTGCTTTAAAAGTAGCTGATGAAATGGATATTACCTATGAATTCGCAGAAAATGTAAAAGCTGCAGATTTTGCCAAGGTTGTAAGAGAATATTCAGAACGTGGTTTTAATCTTATTGTCGGGGATGCATTTCTTGCAGGTGAAGAACCAGCTCGTGCTGTAGCAAAAGATTATCCGGATACAGCCTATGCATTTGGTTCAGAATTTGATATACAGGCTCCTAATTTTTCAGTTTTTGATAACTGGATTCACGAACCGGCATACCTCAGCGGTATTATTGCCGGTATGATGACTGATACAGATGTTCTTGGTGTTGTTGCTGCAATTCCAATACCTGAAGTAAACAGACTTGTCGGAGCATTCAAGGCTGGAGCTCTCTCTGTTAATCCAAATGTAAAAGTTAAAGTAGCAATGATCGGCAGCTGGTTTGATCCTCCAAAGGCTAAAGAAGCAGCAGTTGCAATGATCGAAGCTGGAGCAGACCTTCTCTACGCTGAGAGATTTGGTGTATTTGAAGCAGCAAAAGAAGCCGGAGTTTATGCATTTGGTAATATGTCTGATCAGAATGCACTCGCACCAGGTGTTGTTTTAACAAGTTGTATCTGGGATATGTATCCAATAATCAAATATAGTGTTGAATCTATACAGAATGGTACCTGGAAGGCACAGAATCTTAAAGATTGGTCTATGATGGCTGCCGGCGGATCACGTCTTGCACCTTATCATGGTCTGGAATCAAAAATTCCTGCTGATGTTAAGACAAAAGTTGCTGAAGTTCAGAAACAGATTCTTGCAGGATCATTTGTTGTTCCTGTAATTGAAACTCCAACAGTTTCTGATTAATTATCTTTAATTTTGATGCCGGTTCCTCTTTGAATAAGGGGAACCGGTTTTGTTTTTAGTAATGGAGGGTAGGATTCTGGAAAAACAAGCGGTTATCGAGATGCAGGGTGTTACCAAGCGCTTTGTCGATGTAATAGCCAATGATAAAGTTGATCTTAGTCTTTTTCCTAAAGAAGTCGTAGGGCTTCTTGGTGAAAACGGAGCTGGTAAGACGACACTCATGAATGTTCTATTTGGATATTATAATCTGGATGGTGGTGAAATGCTGATCAATGGAGAGAAGGTTAGCTTCAGTTCTCCCAAAGATGCAATAAATCACGGGATTGCCATGATCCATCAGCACTTCACCCTTGTTCAGACACAGACAGTTCTTGAGAATGTGATGATTGGAATGGAGGGCAGTTTTTTTCTTGATTATAAAAAGGCAAAAGAAAAACTCTCTCGAATAGAAAAAGGGTTTGGATTCCATCTTGATCCTGATGCTGTTGTCTGGACCCTCTCTATTGGTGAACAGCAGAAGCTTGAAATCTTGAAAGCCCTTTACAGAGACGCTAAAATTTTAATAATGGATGAACCTACTGCAGTTTTAGCTCCTACCGAAACTATCGAACTTTTTGAGACACTGCGTAATCTGGTTAAAAGTGGACACTCCATAATTTTTATTTCTCACCATTTGCAGGAAGTAATGGAAATTTGTGACAGGGTTGTTGTTTTAAGAAATGGTAAACGTGTTGCGGAAAGGAAAGTTTCAGAGACCACTATACCTGAACTTGCAAGCCTTATGGTTGGACGGGAACTTCTTGAACGTCTTGATAGGGGTAAATTAAAAACAGGTAAAACTATTCTTGAGGCAAAAGATTTAAAGGTTAAAAATAATCGTGGTATTACGGCAGTAGATAACCTTAGCTTTGTTTTAAGGGAAGGAGAAGTTCTGGGTGTTGCCGGTGTTTCCGGTAATGGACAAACAGAACTGTCAGAGATGCTTTTTGGAGAGGTAAAACCCGAAGAGGGAGAGATCTATATTTCCAGGAAGAAAGTACCTGGAGGAAGTCCGTCTTCAGTAATAAAAGAAGGTATGGCCAGGATCCCCGAAGATAGAATAAAAACAGGATTATTTATGGATCTGTCAGTTAAAGAGAATATGATTCTTGAGAGTCATGTTAAAGAACCTATTTCTAAAAATGGTCTCATAAATATGAAAGAAATTCGTTCTTTTGCTGATAATTGTATAAATAGTTTCAGTGTAAAAACAGATGGAATGGATGCTCCGGTAAAGAGTCTCTCCGGAGGTAATCTTCAGAAGGTAATTCTCGCAAGAGAGTTGGCCGGGGATCCTAAGCTTGTTGTTGCATGTCAGCCAACCAGGGGACTGGATGTAGGTGCTATGGAATATGTTCATCAGGCGATGCTTAATCAGAAAGAGAATGGAGCAGGTGTACTATTAATTTCAGATGATCTTGATGAGATTTTTTTACTCAGTGACCGGATTATAGTTATGTATGAAGGAAAGATAATGGGCGAAGTTAGTGCAGAAGAAGCAGACCGGGATAAAATTGGTCTCTGGATGAGCGGGGTAATATCATGATAGGTATGAGTATAGTAAAACGTAAGCCATTACCTGCCTGGGTGATGCTTGTAATTCCAGTTGCAGCAGTATTTGTAACCTTGATAATAACTTCTGTACCAATTCTTATTGCAGGGGGAAATGTATTTAAGGCCTATGGTGCTTTATTTCAGGGAGCTCTGGGGAGTAAATTTAATTTACTGGAAACTTTTGTAAAAGCCAGCCCTCTGGTTCTTACCGGTTTGGCTGTAGCATTTGCTTTCAGGGCAAAATTCTGGAATATCGGCGCCGAAGGACAGTTATTTGCAGGAGCAATTATGGCTGCATGGGTAGGAATCTATTTCACATGGCTTCCAGCATTTCTGGTTATTCCATTTATGATAATATTTGGATTTCTTGGCGGTGGACTATGGGCAACTATTCCTGCATTTCTTAAAACCAAATTAAAAGTAGATGATGTAGTAACAACTCTCCTTCTTAATTATGTAATTCTCCATATAATGGGAGCTTTGTTGTTTGGTCCTATGCAGATGGAGGGTTCCTCATGGCCCAGGTCTGCAAGTATAATGGATGCAGCCTTCTATCCAATGCTGATTGCAAGATCCCGATTCCATTTAGGAATTATAATCTCACTTGTTGCTGTTCTGGTCATATGGTTTATAAATAATAAAACTGTTTTTGGATATCAATCCCGGGGTGTCGGGATAAATCTTAATGCAGCAAAATTCGGTGGAATAAATACAAATATGGTTATATTAAAAACAGCAATAATTTCCGGTGGACTTGCGGGTCTCGCTGGTGTAGGAGAAGTAGCGGCAATTCATCATCACTTAATGATGGATGTGTCACCGGGTTATGGCTATACAGGTATTGTAATAGCCATGCTTGGGAATTTACATCCTATTGGTGTAGCCCTGGCTGCATTCTTTTTCAGTGTTATAAGTGTAGGTGCCCAGACAATGAGCAGGGTTGCAGGAATTCCAATTTATATTGTTGGAGTCATTGAGGGTGTTGCCCTTATGACTATGCTTATTTTCATCCTTTTAACAGAATATAAAATACGGTGGACAAAATCATGATGAGTGAAATATTTTCTGTAGCGTTTATTACAGGTCTTATTGCAGCTACTCTGCGTATGTCGACACCTATTATTCTCGCAACTTTAGGTGAGATAATTACTGAAAGGTCAGGTGTTTTAAATCTTGGTATCGAAGGCACTATGGTTTTTGGTGCTGCTCTGGGTTTTTTAACAACCCTTGCTACAGGTAATCTCTGGCTTGGGGTTTTTGTTGCAGCACTTGGAGGAATTGTTCTATCCCTGTTAATGGCTGTATTAGCTGTTTATATGGGTTTAAGTCAGCATGTTTCGGGGCTTGGTATAACAATATTTGCCAGTGGATTGGCAATGTTTGTTTACAGACTGGTAGTTGGATCTCCTATTGTTCCTCCGGTTATTACTCCCTTTACTCCTGTTGCAATACCTCTCCTCTCCAAAATACCAGTTCTGGGACCAGGTTTTTTTACCCAGTACAGTCTGACATATATAACCTGGGCGCTAATTCCTCTTGTTTCTATATTTTTATTTAAAACTAGAGCTGGATTAAGGGTTCGTACTATAGGTCAAAACCCCTTTGCAGCAGATACAGTTGGTGTCAATGTAAACCTTACCAGAACTCTTTGCCTTGCTGCTGGTGGTGCCTTCTTTGGTGTGGCCGGAGCTTTCCTTACACTTGCCCATCAGAATATGTTTTTGATCGATGTAATTGGCGGAAGGGGATGGATAGCAATTGCCATGACAATCTTTGGTAACTGGAATCCTGTAATGGGTGCCGTGGGTGCTTTGATGTTTGGATTTCTTGACGCATTTCAGCTTCGGATGCAGACCCTTGGTGTGGATCTGCCATTTCATAATTTCCTGATGATACCCTACTTAATA
>JAUVLL010000103.1 GCA_030600745.1 Spirochaetaceae bacterium
CACAGATTCAATAGCCGTAGAATCAGGAATATTCTGATGTTCAGTACCTATTCCCCAGAGAGTAACCAGTGGTCCTATAGTTATATCAAATTTTGAGTCTTTTAATTTTGAATATTCAATACCTTTTTTTATTACAAGGTAAGTATCATCCGATATCCGAACAGCATGGATCCCTGTATTTGAATTGATTTTATCAATCTCGGAACCTGTTATTACAGGGCTCATCCTGTCTTCAATCTCATCTATTATTTTGAATGCTTCACTGAAATCAAAATCCCTGTTGTTTTCATACAGAGTAATTGAACATACGGTACCCAAAGCAAAGTGAGTTTCTGAATGGGGCTTAATTTTACTGTTTCTGCAGGAAAAAAGGAGTACAGTAATTACGATAAGCAGTAAAAAAAAAGTTTTTCTTCGATTCATAATTCCAGTACTGTAGCATAGAGATTATATACTGGCAATTGAGGCTGTCCGGTAACCCCGTAATTCACTAATAACGGTTTTGAGTGTACTATCTGCTCAAATATATCAGTACTTGAGACTACAAATTAAGCCTCGATTAGTGTTATTTGCCAATAACTACATTTCTGTGTTACTGTAGAAAAGGATATAACATATAAAGGGTTTTCATGGAAAGCAAAAAATATATATGGTTTGATCTTGGGTTTACTCTGCTGAAATTAAAGAGAGAGGAAAACTTTCAGGGCATTCTCCTGAATCTCGGTTTTATTTTTTCAGCCAGTCAGATTGAAAGAGCTTTTCATCTTACAGATAAACTTTTTATGAGGCGGTATCCGGGGGTTCTCGGTAAAAGAAGAGGATATTATATGCCCATGTATCTTGGGAATATGATACACACTCTTGGAATAAGGACAGATATATGCCCTCTATATGAAGAGTGGAAGAAAAAACTTGAGAATCCATTCAAGGTTTGGATCCCTTTTGATCATGTGAAGGATGAACTCATAAGGCTTTCAGGAGAAGGTTACAGGCTGGGTGTAATCTCCAACTGGGATAAAACAGCGGTTCCTATCCTTGACCTTCACGGATTGACTCCACTATTTGAAAATATAATAATATCTTCTGAGGTTGGCTTTGAGAAACCCGATGTAGAAATATTTAATATAGCTCTTGATCAGGCTGCAATTTCTGTGGAAGATTGCCTGTATGTAGGTGATAATTACTACGACGATGGTATAGGGAGCAGAAAAGCTGAAATGGATTTTGTTATTGTAAACCCCTTTGGTCATCTTGGTATGGAAGAGATAACGGATTGTGCTGTAATCCCTGATATTACTCATGTTAAGGACTATCTATGAAATTAACTGTAGTTGGTTACTGGGGTGCATATCCTGGTCCCGGAGGAGCAAGTTCCGGATACCTTGTTGAAAATGTGGAAGGAGGAGAAAGTCTACTTTTAGATTGTGGTTCCGGTGTCTTTTCAAAATTATATGAGTATACTGATTTGAATCGTATAAATAATGTTGTACTGTCACATTATCATGCGGATCATGTAGCAGATATTGGTTGTCTGCAGTATGCAGCAAAAGTGCAGATGAATCTTGGTGAGAGAACGGAGCCTGTTTACATTTATGGTCATACCCTTTCTAATTGTTTTGAGGATCTTACTTATGAAGATGCTGCAGTAGGTATCCCTTTCGAAGGAGGTGTTCCTCTGGTAATTGGCCCATTTACCCTTAATTTCAAGTCTGCACCTCATCCTGTACCATCATTTGCTCTAAGAATTGAATCTGCAGGAAAGTCATTAGGATATACAGGAGATACCGGCTGGGATGATGATCTGGTTGAATTTTTTAAAGGTGTGGATTTGCTCCTTTGTGAATCCAGTTTATATAACAAATTCAAGGGTAGTGTAGAAGGGCACCTAACTGCAGGAGAAGCGGGGATTCTTGCCAGGAAGGCAGGAGCAGGCGAATTGATTCTTACCCATCTTCCTCACTCCGGAGATCATCGGGATATGGTTACAGAAGCTTCCATAGAGTACAGTGGAAAGGTTAGTCTGGCTTACACTGGATTAACCTGGCCTGTCCGGGAGTAGTATGGAGTTTTTCCTGTTTATCCTAAGACGCTTTCTTAGACTTTTATTAACAATTTTCATTATCTCTACAATTATTTTCTTTGTTATAAGGGTAATCCCAGGTGATCCTGCACTGGTCGTAGCTGGAATTGATGCATTAGATGAGGATATTCAGGCCATTCGGGTTCGTCTTGGAACAGATGTTCCTGTTTCTGTTCAATATGGCCGATGGCTGGCAGATATTGTCCGCTTTGACTTTGGAGAATCTATGATCTCCGGTGCTTCTGTGAATAAACTGATTATGGAGCGTTTCCCTCTAACTCTGGCTCTTGCAATTTTAGGAATTGTTTTAGGTATTGTTGTTGCTATCCCTCTGGGTGTGCTTTCGGCGGTACACAGATGGTCTTTTTGGGATTATTTCGGGATGGTTTATTCTCAAATGGGTATGGCAATACCAAGTTTCTGGCTGGGTATGATTCTCTTACTTGTTTTTGCTGTAAAAATACCATTATTCCCTTTATTTGGTTCTGATAGCCTTAAAAACCTGATTCTTCCAGCTATTGCTTTAGGTTTTGCCAGGGCAGCAGTTATTCTTCGTCTTACCAGAGCTGCAATGGTGGAAGAACTTAGCAGAGAGTATATAATTACTGCAAGGGCAAAAGGGCTTACAGATCGAATGATACGGTATAAACATGCTCTTAGAAATGCTATGATAGCTGTTGTAACAGTTACCGGAATCCAGTTCGGTTATATGCTTGGCGGAGCTATTATTGTAGAGCAGGTATTTTCTCTCCCGGGTCTGGGTCGACTGTTCCTCTATGCCATATATCAAAGAGATTTCCCCCTTATTCAGGGTGGTGTAGTTTTTATTGCCGTTATATTTTCACTGGTCAATTTTGCTGTGGATATCCTTTACAGCTTGCTTAATCCAAAGATAAGGATTTCATAGTGCCGGAAAAAAGAGCAGATTCAACACTTGAGATTAGAGACCTGAATGTCAGTTTTATCCAGGGAGAAAAAGAGGCAAATGCTCTTAGAGGTATTAGTCTAAGTCTCAAACGCAGTGAAGTTCATTCCCTTGTTGGAGAATCCGGTTCCGGGAAAACAGTTACTTCCACCTGTGTTATGGGGCTGCTTCCTACACCCCCTGCCCGTATAAACACAGGGGAGATAATCCTGGGAGATCAGGATCTTTTGCTTCTTGGGGAAAAAGATAGAAGAGAGATCAGGGGCAAGGATATAGCAATGGTTTTTCAGGAGCCTGCACGCTATCTTAATCCCACACTGAAGGTTGGTGATCAGATAACTGAGATGCTGATTCTTCATCTGGGGATGGAGAAGAGTAAAGCTGTAGATCGGGCATTGGAAATACTTGAACTGGTTGGGCTTAAGGGAGGAAAACGTGTCCTTGACAGTTATCCCCATGAACTTTCAGGTGGTATGAAGCAGCGAATTATGATTGCTATTGCCATAAGCTGTAATCCTTCATTTCTTATAGCGGATGAACCAACTACAGCATTGGATGTAACTCTTCAGCTTCAGATACTTAATCTTATGTTGAGTTTAAAAAATACATTGGATATGGGTATTCTGTTTATATCTCATGATTTGCGGGTCGTTCATGATATTTCTGATTGGATATCCGTAATTTATGCCGGTAGAATAGTTGAATCTGCGTCCCGGGAAACGTTATTTGCTGATCCAAAACATCCATATACAAAGTTACTTTTTGAGTCTATTCCTGATGCAGATAAACGTGGGAAAAGGCTTCAGACTATACCGGGAAAGGTTCCTGATGCAGAAAATATTCCTGGTGGTTGCGCTTTTCATCCAAGATGTCCTATAGCAGAAGAAATATGCAGAACCAGCCAGCCGGAAACAAAGGATCTGGCCATTAATAATAGAGCTGAAAGTCATACAGCAGCCTGCCATTTTATTGGAAAACAATGGAAAAATTAATTGAATTAAAAAATATCAACAAGGTTTTTAAGAGCCATAAACTCATCTCTGTAAAGAAGGATGATTATGTTGCAGTAGATAATGTAAGCCTGGATATTAAAAAAAATACAGTTTTTGGTCTGGTTGGTGAATCCGGTTGTGGTAAAACAACCCTGGCCAGATCTGTTATGTTTCTTGATCCTCCCACTTCCGGAGAAATTTTATTTGATGGAAAAGATATTGCATATCTTTCAGGAAAAGAGCTTAAGTTATACAGATCAAGAATGCAGATAGTATTTCAGGATCCTAACAGTGCCCTTAATCCCAAGATGTCTATCTACCGCTGTATGAAAGAGGGACTGGTCAATAGGCGATATCCAAAAGATAAAATAGATACCAGAATAGAAGAACTATTGGATCTTGTAGGGATTTCTTCCAGTTATGTTAATCGTTATCCTCATGAATTTTCCGGAGGACAAAAACAAAGGATTGTTATTGCAAGAGCTCTGTCAATGGAACCTGAGTTTCTTGTTTTAGATGAGCCTGTTTCCAATCTTGATGTATCCATTCAGGCGCAGATTATTAATCTTCTTCTGGATTTGAAGGATAAATTTTCATTAACGTATCTATTTATCTCTCATGATCTTAATCTGGTTTCTTATTTAAGTGATGAGGTGGCTGTTATGTACAAAGGTCAGGTAGTGGAAATCGCAGAGACTGAGGAAATAATGAAAGATCCCCTGCATCCTTATACACTTAAACTTTTTTCTTCTGCTCCCGGGAAAAACAGTGTTGAACTGTTTGAAGCCGATGAAAGTTATCGCGAAGGTCTTCCTGATGGGTATACTTATTTCCCACCGGAATCAGATTCCTTTTTAGAGCTGATTGATACAGGGGAAGGGCATAGAATAGGTTGTTATGCATTAAACGGATAGTTAGATCCGTAAAAATAAGGAGTTTCATATGAGAAAAACAGCGAAATACGGAACAGTTCTTTTTATACTGGTTCTGGTTATCCTAATGGGTATGATTTCGGGCTGTGCAAAAAAAGAAGTAAAACCTCTTAATTTTGCACTATCAGGGAATCCTGATACACTGGATCCACAGAAGACTTCAGGAACTCTTACATTTCAGACAGTTAAGAGTATCTATGATACACTGGCTGAACCGGATGAAAATGGTGTCATTGTGCCGGCTCTTGCTGAAAGCTGGGATGTCTCAGCTGATTCCCTTACATGGACCTTTCACTTGAAAAAGGGAGTCAAGTTTCATAATGGTGACGCTTTTACATCTGCAGATGTTAAGGCTACTGTTGAAAGAATGCTTGCAGAAGAAACAGGATCTCCCCACAATAAGGAGTTTGGTATTATTTCATCCATGGATACCCCTGATGAATTAACAATTGTATTCAAACTTTCAAGTCCTCAGGCTTCTTTTCTTGCTTCAATGGCTTCAGGTTGGAGTGCAATTCTTCCGAAGAGTCTCATTGGCAATGGTCATGATTTTGATTCATTACCAGTAGGTACCGGTCCTTTTAAACTGGAAGAGTGGGTACGTGACAGTAAGGTTGTTCTTACAAAGAATGATGATTACTGGATGAAGGGCCTTCCAAAACTGGATAAAATTATTCTTAATATAATCCCGGAAGCATCAATTCAGGTTCAGGGGCTTATTGCTGGTCAAATTGATATAGTTTTTATTATTGACAGTGATGATATTCCTATGCTTGACTCAAGTCCTGATGTTAGACTGGAAGAAAACCTTACTTCACTTATTATGGTAATGCCAATGAATACAAGCGTTGCTCCTCTGGATGATCTTCGGGTACGTCAGGCAATCAACTATGCCATTGATAAGCAGAAAATACTTGATATAGCATACGGTGGCGGTGAACCTATTGGAACATTTATGGACAGAGGGAATGCCTATTACAAAGATTTTACAGACCTCTATCCCTATAATCCTGAAAAAGCTAAACAGCTTCTAAAAGAAGCCGGTGTTGGTGATGATGTAGAGCTAAAACTATATCTTCCTCAGAACTATGCTCTTCATGTAAAAGCAGGAGAAATGTATCAGGAAATGCTTACTCAGGTTGGCTTAAATGTTAAAATTCAGTTAATTGACTGGTCTACATGGATTAGTGATGTATACAGAGCAAGTAAGTTTGATCTTACTGTTATTGGACATACAGGAAAACTTGATCCTAATGGTACCCTCCGTGGTTATGGTGAAGGAAAATATGTTCAATGGATGAATGCGGATGCTGCTTCACTGATAAAAGAAGCTGCTGTTACAAGTAAATATGAAGATAGAAAAGCTTTGTATGACCAGGCCCTTGAAATTATGGCTAAAGAAGTCCCATTTGTTTATCTTGGATCCTCCTATCGGACAACAGGACTTCGAACTGATGTAAGTGGATTCAGAATTACACCGAATCTGGATACCTTCGATTTCAGGTGGTCAGAGTTTAAGTAGATGTTAATAAAAAGAAGGAATTGGGTTTTTTATATATCAGTTCTGTTTATAATTTTACTTGGGGCAGCCGCAATTGCGGCGCCCCTGATATCCCCTCATAGTCCTACGGATCAGAATATTGAACGCCGGTTTTCTGCCCCTGATTCAGTCAATCTCCTTGGCACAGATAATTTTGGAAGAGATATTCTAAGTAGAATTATCTATGGTTCCAGATCTGCATTGCTTGTTGGTATTGTCTCTGCCTCAATAGCTGTTGTAATTGGTATGGCAGTTGGTTTATGGGCTGGTCTTGGCGGGACTTTTGCTGATAATGCTTTAATGCTTCTGATGGACTCACTTCTCTCTTTTCCCACAATACTTCTTGCCATAACGGTTGTGTCATTTTTCGGCTATGGACTTACTCAGGTAATGTCCGCCATTGGTATTATTTACAGTCCTGTATTTGCACGTCTGGTACGGGCAGAGACCCTGGCTATTAAAACTGAAAGTTATATAGAAGCGTCCAGAGCTCTTGGAACTCCTGTAATTAAAAGGATATTTATACATATTATTCCAAATCTGTTAGGCAAGGTTATAGTGCAGTATACAATTACCTTTGCTTTGGCCGTTGTAATCGAGGCCTCTCTATCTTATCTTGGTCTTGGTACACAACCTCCCACACCAAGCTGGGGGCTTATGTTAAAAGATGCAAAGAACTATCTTATACAGGCACCCTGGATGGCTATTTATCCCGGACTTGCCCTTGCTTTTACTGTTTTTTCATTTAATCTGATAGGAGATACTCTTGCCGAAAAACTCAATCCCCGTGTTTTAAAGTAAGGTAAAATGAAAATTGGTATAATCTCAGATATTCATATAGATATTAATTATACTGACAGAGATCTGGTTACTCCTGCAATCTGCAGGTATATAAAAGAAAATTCACTGGATCTAATTATTATTGCCGGGGATGTTGCCAGTGATTATCAACTTACCCTGACTTCCCTTAAAGAGATTGAAAAAAGTGGGAATGTCCCCTGTCTGTATGTACCGGGGAATCACGATATCTGGACGGAAAATCATCCGGATAAAACTTCATGGGAGATCTACGAACTGCTAAAGTCTCATTCTCATAATCTTGCAAATGGATCATATGAAATAGATAAAAACTGGATAGTTATTGGGGATCTTGGCTGGTATGATTTCAGTTTTGGTGATACCCAATACAGTCTGGAAGATTTTAGCCGAATGAAGTATGAGAAGAGGGTCTGGCAGGACAGTATATGGTCTGTCTGGGACAGATCCACTCTGGAGATGCATAGATATTTTATAAAAAAGCTGGAAAGCCAACTTAACCGGTACCGGGATAAAAATATAATAGTTGTTACACACGTTCTACCCATAAAGGATTTTACTGTTCAACCACTGTCCCCAATGTGGGAATATATGAATGCCTTTCTGGGTAGTTCAGAGTATGGGGAACTAATACTTAAGTATCCAAATGTGAAATATGCTGTTTCCGGGCATGTACATTACAGAAAACGAAAAGTAATAAAAGGTACAGAGTTTATCTGTAATTGTCTGGGATACAGAACTGAATGGTATGAAAATGATAATGCAGATGTGGAAGTGAACCGGGCAATGATGACTGTTGAGATTTAATGCATCGGAATTATCTCTGATCTCTCATTGATTCTCCGGATTTCAACGGGCAGGAGATTGACAGCAAAAATCCCTCTCCATAACTACTCTCATGTCGAAGAACAGCGCCCCAGGGGAGCAGGCGGTCATTCATCATGGTTAATCCCTGACCGGGAGAATAATCCGTGGTCCCGCAGCCGTTATCAGCAATGATAAGAATTAATTTGTCACTGCCGAACTTAAGAACAAGGTCTACTTTACCGGCCTTGCCATGTTTTACTGCATTGGTAATACCTTCCTGACAGCAACGGTATAAAGCAGATATTAGTCCGGGAACCAACAGGCATTCCGGTCCATGGAGTGCCGGTTCAATAATAAAATTCATCGGGGAAAAAGATTCAGCTAATTGATGTAAAGATTCAGAGAGCAGAGTTTTGGGTTTCAAAACATAATTATCAATATTATCCGTATCCTCCAGACATTTTATACAGACTTGCTCAGCTTGAATAACAGCGGTGCATGCTTCAGATGAGTTATGTGCATTGAGTACTTTCGCCGATTGCAGAAGCAGGATAATTTGTATCAGGGAATGGCCCAAAAGATCATGGAGTTCCCGGCGCGCGTGATTCATTGTTTCGGAGGCAACCAGTTCCAGGCGTCTTGCATTGTTTATTTCTATTTGATCGGTCAGCTTTCCAAGTTCTTTATTTGTTGCTGCCTGATCTCTCTGAAGAGAGCGCAGTAAACTTATATCGGATAAATGGTAAAGTGTCTGCTTTTTTTTGCGGGATATATTTATTATCCGGTACTCTCTGTCTTCAAATGTGAACACATAGTCTATAGACTTATCTATGATATAGGAAACCATGTTCGCATTCCCATAGAGGACCTGATTGCGGCGGTTTAAAATAATAACCGGACTTTCCAAACCTGTAATAATGGTATTGTATGCTATGGGCAGGACACCTAAAAAATGATAACGGAAGGCGGAAAAAGCCAGGAAAAACAGTGAAATGCTTATGGCAATAGGGGTGTAGTCAAATACAGGTTCAATAATCTCTGTTAGATAAAGAAAGTTGAAAAGCAGGGGAAACAGGGCTGTTGCAGTTAGTAATTGCTC
>JAUVLL010000069.1 GCA_030600745.1 Spirochaetaceae bacterium
CATTAACCCATTTCCCTTCATAAAAATCTATAGCTGCTGAGTATTCCGGCATATCCGCATCATAAATTCGGTAACATGATACATTATTTTTCTTTGACCATTTGTTTATTTTTTTTAGATTCTTTTTTAGCCTGTTGGCAAACATTTCGGCTCCGGGTGACAGTGGTTTTTTCTCCTGATTTTTCTTTGTTACAGCTTCCATCATTTTGCTTCGCTCTTTATCGGAGTAAATGCTGTATGCCGCAAGAGTACACTCAATTTTTCCATTGAGAACTCTGTTAATCTTATCAGGTTTGAGACCAATTGCTCTGGAAAGCTGGTCATTCCCGGATAGTATAGCTGCTTTCCATCCCTTAAAATCTGTAGTAAGTCTTTTCCCGATAGCCTGATAAAGAGGGAACAGATCCTCTATATCTCCCAGTCGTTCCCCGTATGGCGGATTTGATACTATAAGACCAGGTTCAGCATTGTATTCTCCAAACCTTGCAATATCTCTTTTTTCTATATGAACTATGTGCGTAAGACCGGCTTTTTCTACATTTGCAATTGCCGATGTTACTGCCGCTTTATTGTTGTCCCAACCAACGATAGAAGGTATCTTCTCCCGTCCTTTTTCCTTTCTTTCTTCTGCTTCTTTTATAAGACCTAGCCATAGTATTTTATCATGTTTACGCCACCCTGCAGGTCCATGCGACCCGCTTATCAGGGCCGGGGCGATATCACCGGCAATAAGTGCTGCTTCTATCGGGAGAGTGCCGGATCCGCAGAACAGGTCCAGAAACGAACCACCCTGTTTTGCTATTCCCTGCCATCCGCTGCGAAGGAGCAGAGCAGCAGCAAGGTTTTCTTTAAGTGTTGCAGGACCACCTATGCTTCTGTAACCCCTTTTATGGAGGCTGTTTCCTGAAAGTTCTATACTTATTGCTCCTGTATTTTGTTTTAACAGAAGATGAATCCGTAAGTCAGGATCTCCTGCGTCTACAGACGGCCTATCACCGGTTAGGTCTCTAAACTGATCAACTATGGCATCTTTTACACGCTGACTTGCGAAATTCGGATGATTGACGGCTGCACTGTTTATAAGATCACAACTGATTGAAAAGGTTGTATCCAGATCCATTTCCAACTGCCAGTTAATTTTACCAGCATTGTTGTAAATATCCTCTGAGGATTCTGCTTCAAAACTTAAAATCTCAAGGAATAGACGCCCGGAGATCCTTGACCAGATAAGCATTCTGTAGGCTGTTTCCAGGCTGCCGGAAAATGAAACCCCTGCAGGAGCTGTTATTATTTCATTGCCTCCCAGTTCTTCTATTTCTTTAGACGATAGTTCGCCCATATTCTTTGGGCAGTTTGCAAAAAATCTGTATGTATTCATCTCTTTTTAGACTATATACCACTATTACTCTTTGTTATAGATATGATTACAAAATTATAATTATCGTAATGTTAATCAGCCAGCATGTTGACAAAATCCCCCGATTTTGCTATTTTTGGCGGACTTAAATAATGCCCTTGTAGCTCAGTCGGTAGAGCACCTCCATGGTAAGGAGGGGGTAATCGGTTCAAATCCGATCGAGGGCTGAGAAATTGCTGATTATGGAAGCTGTTTTTAGATCAGCTCTGTTGACATGCAGAGTGTCTTTGTAATAATCTGTTAATCATTTGATTTTTATAGTGTAGTTAATCTGTTGCTTCGATATAATAGAGGTAATAGAGGTGATAGGGGAATAGACTGGTATGGCAAGTAAGAAGAAAGGGGCAATTGAAAAAATTGCTTTAAAGTGCACTGAATGTAATCGTAGAAATTATACAACTGAGAAAAACAGAAGGAATATGCAGGGAAAACTTGAGCTTATGAAGTATTGTAAGTGGGACAAAAAGCATACTCTCCACAAAGAAAGTAAAATTAAATAAGACCTTTACAGGCCAGTAGCTCCAATGGCTAGAGCGCCGGTCTCCAAAACCGGATGTTGTAGGTTCGAATCCTACCTGGCCTGCGATTTTATTTTGTGATGACTTAAGGATATTGAATTATGAAAAAAATTATACAGTTCTTCAAAGACAGTTATGCTGAACTGAAGAGGGTTGTTTGGCCCAGCAGGGATAGTGTAGCTTCTTCAACCAAGGTAGTTATTATCTCTGTTCTGCTTTTTGCTGTTATTCTTGGTTTTGTTGATTTTCTCCTACTCAAGGGAATGGATTTAGTTTTCTAATTGTTTGGCTTTTAGTAGGGTGTTGTAGGCTTAAGTGGGGGAAAAATGGCTAAGGGTTGGTATGTACTTCATGTATATTCAGGTTATGAAAACAAAATAGAGAAATTTATTCGTATTATGATGAAGGAGTCTCCGTTCGTAGAGACTGTTTTTGACATAAAAGTGCCTGCAGAAGATGTTGTCGAAGTTAAAGACGGTAAAAAGAAGATTACCACGAAGAAATTTCTTCCCGGTTATATTCTGATCGAGATGGATCTTCCTGAAAGAGGGTGGAAAGAGGTCTGTTCCGGAATAAAGAAGATACAGGGTGTCACTGGTTTTGTCGGTTATGGTGGGAATTCCAAACCTCAGCCTATATCTGCAGAAGAAGCAAGAAATATTCTTCAGAAAACCGGTGTTCTAAAGTCTGGTAAAACTGTGACAGTTGCTCAAATTTTCTCTGAGGGTGACAATGTCAGGATAGTAGAAGGCCCTTTTGATACCTTTACCGGTACCATTGAAGATGTAAATACTGAGAAGGGAAAACTTCGTGTTGTTGTTGGTATTTTCGGCAGAGCAACTCCGGTTGAGGTTGATTTTCTGCAAGTTGAGAAAATGTAGCAATTTTACTGCCTCTATGTGGCGGTTTTTATACCTTCCGTTGGAAGGGTGATGGGAGTCTGCCTTTATGGCGGATGTTATTACCACAAACTGGTAGAAACAGGGGATGCCTTGTGTTTACCTGTAAATTGGAGAAAAAAATGGCAAAAAAGAAGGTTACTGCACTTATAAAGCTGCAGGTTCCTGCTCAGAAGGCGACTCCGGCACCACCGGTTGGTCCTGCTCTGGGACCTCACGGAGTTAGTGCTCCTCAGTTTGTTCAGCAGTTTAATGACAGAACTAAAAACGTAGAGGCTGGTATGACCGTACCTGTTGTTATAACGGTTTATTCGGACAAATCATTTACTTTTATAACAAAAACACCACCTGCAGCGGTTCTTATAAAAAAAGCCTGCGGTATTGAAAGTGGTTCTGCTGAACCTCATAAAGATAAGGTTGCGACTATCTCTAAAGCAAAGCTCAAAGAGGTTGCGGAGATAAAAATGCAGGATCTTAATGCAAATGATATTGATGCTGCAATGAAGATTATTGCCGGTACTGCCCGAAGTATGGGTGTTGAGGTAGGTGCATAGTATGAAACATGGGAAAAAATACAAAGAGGCTCTGGGTAAGTATGAAAAGCAGAGTCTTTATCCGGTAGGAAAGGCGCTGGAGCTGGTAAAAAAGGTTGCTTTTGCAGGTTTTGATGAAACGGTTGAGTTGTCTGTTAAGCTCTATCTTAAAAAGAATCAGTCTGTGAGAGATACCCTTGTTCTTCCTCATCAGTTTTCTGAAGAGAAGAAGGTCCTTGTATTTGCCAGGGGTGAAAAAGCAGACGAGGCTAAGGAAGCCGGAGCTGCATATGTTGGTGATGTTGATCTTGTTGAAAAGATAAAAGGCGGATGGCTGGATTTTGATGTTGCTGTAGCTACTCCTGATATGATGAAAGATGTAGGTAAGCTTGGTCCTATACTGGGTAGAAGGGGGCTTATGCCTAATCCTAAGACTCAGACTGTTACCTTTGATGTAAAGGGTGCGCTTGCGGAACTTAAAAAGGGCCGTGTGGAATACAGATCTGATAAGACAGGTGTAGTGCATTTTGCGGTTGGTAAAGTATCTATGGATGCGGATAAGATGCAGAGCAATGTTCAGCTTTTAGTTGAGGATATTTTAAAGAAAAAGCCAAGTGATACAAAGGGTGATTTTATTAAGACAGTCGCTCTTTCTTCAACAATGGGTCCTGGTGTCAAGGTTGATGTCCATACCGTTGGTAAGACCGGAGCATAGGGGGGAATATGTCAGATTATCAGGTAAAGATACAGGATTATAAAGTTAAGGCTATTGATGAAGTAAAGGGTAATTTTGAGAATATTAAAGATATAATTTTTACAAATTACCGCGGTTTAACTGTAGAACAGATAACAGAGCTTCGAGGTAAATTAAGAGCCCAGGGTTCTGTTTTAAAAGTTGTAAAGAATAGATTTGCAAAGATTGCCCTTGAGCAGCTTGGTCGACCGGATGTTGGTGATCAGCTGGTTGGACCCACTGCAGTAGCTCTTGTCTCTGATGAGGCCGGTCCGGTTGCGAAGGAGTTGGTTGATTTTGCAAAAGGTGGTGTTCTTGTAATAAAAGGCGGAATTATAGATGGTGACGTTTTTGATGCCGATCAGGTCGTAGAGTTTAGTAAGCTGCCGACAAGGCTGGAGCTTATTGCACAGTTGATGCGAACAATGAATGCACCGTTACAGAATGTTGTTTATGTGCTTAATGGTGTGCCTCAGAAGCTTGTACGTACTTTGCAGGCTGTGGCAGATCAAAAAGGCGAATAATCGTAAAATTGGAAGGATGTCGGTATTTATTTATATTGACTTACTTAATATGGCAGCGTTAGTCTTCGCTGGTAGCATGCTATCGCTGCAAAAAACAAAGAGGAGAAGGTAATATGGCTACAAAAGAAGAAATTCTGGATGCAATTGCAAGTATGACAGTTCTTGAGGTTTCTGAGCTGATCTCGGCTATGGAAGAAAAATTTGGTGTTACAGCCGCTGCTCCGGTAGCAGTAGCAGCACCCGGTGCGGCAGCAGACCCTGCCGAAGAAGTAGAAGAACAAACAGAGTTTGATGTTGTTCTGAAAAGTTTTGGTGAAGGCAAGAAGATCCCTGTTATTAAGGTTGTTCGTGCAATTACGGGTCTTGGTCTCAAAGAAGCAAAAGAAGTTGTTGAAGCTGGGGACAAGGTTGTTAAAGAAGGTGTTACAAAGGACGAAGCAGCGGAGCTTAAGACTAAACTAGAAGAAGCTGGTGCAGTTGTCGAAGTTAAATAAAAGCAGCAATCGCTTTGTAATAATTATTAGTTGACTCATTTAACCACCGGAATATGATTCCGGTGGTGTTTTATATTTTATTATAAACTGATCGTTATCGAGTGCTGCAGGTTCTGCAGTAGTGAACATTCTTTTTCAGGGAGGGTGGTAATGCTTATAGATGGCAAAACCATTGAGCGTACATATCTTGGTCAGGATTTTGAGGAGACATTGGATCTCCCTGATCTTGTTGACATACAGTTAAAATCTTATGAAAAATTTCTTCAGATGGACAAGCTTGCTGTCGGAGAGACACCTGCACAACAGGGTCTTGAAGAGGTTTTTCAAAGCATTTTTCCGATTGAGAGTCAGGCTGGGGATATGCTGCTTGAGTATATTGAATACAGGCTGGACGTTGATAACATTAAATTAACTGAAACTGAGTGCAAGAAGAAGGGACTGACTTATGCTGTTCCTATAAAAGCCAAGGTTAATCTTGTAATGCAGGAGACAGGTGAGATTCGGCAAAAAAATATTTATGTTGGTGATGTTCCCCTGATGACTGAGAGAGGAACTTTTATTGTAAATGGTGCAGAACGAGTTGTTGTCAGCCAGATTCACAGGTCTCCCGGTGTAATTTTTTCTCATGATAAAGGTGTCTACTCGTCCAGAATAATACCTTACAGAGGTTCCTGGCTTGAGTTTGAAATAGATCAGAAAAAAGAGCTTATCTATGCAAAGATCGATCGTAAAAAAAGAATTCTTGGAACTATTTTTCTTAGAGCTCTTGGATATGATACCCGTGAAAAGCTGATAGATCTCTTTTTTAAGATAAAAACTGTAAAAGTTGTTGATAAAAGAGCCAGCAAGGAGAAGCTTGTTGGTAAAGTTTTTGCCCGTGCCGTATATATAGTAAGCGAAGGTGAAGATAAAAAATTGTACAAGGCCGGAGAAAAGCTACATCCCCATGTTGTAGATGAATTAATTCATTCCGGTGTTGAAAAAATAAAAATTATAGATTTTGATCATGAAGATTCTCTCCATTCTCAGATGATAATGAATTGTTTCGAAAGGGAGGAGATGAAATTTACTCCCGATGATCCGGAAATTGATGAGCCTTCAAAAGAGGATGCTCTTGCATCTGTTTATTCTGTTCTTATGCCTGGTGAACCCATTACTATTGAAAGTGCTGAAAAAGACCTTAATTCCATGTTCTTTGCTTCCAGACGCTACGATCTTGGCAGGGTGGGACGTTACAAGCTTAATAAGAAATTTGATTATGATTTAGAAAATGATTCCCATGTTCTGGATAAGATGGATGTAGTGAACACTATGCGTTATCTTATACAGGTTTATATTGGTGAATCCAATGTTGATGATATTGATCATCTTGGAAATAGAAGAATCCGTTCTGTCGGGGAGCTTCTTGCTAATCAGATGAAGACAGCTTTTACCAGAATGGAGAGAATTGCAAAAGAAAGAATGAGCCTTAAGGAGCTCGATACTATTAAGCCTCAGGATCTGATATCAATTAAACCAGTGGTTGCTGCAGTGAAGGAGTTTTTTGGATCCAGTCAGTTAAGTCAGTTTATGGATCAGGTCAATCCTCTTGCCGGATTAACTCATAAAAGGCGTTTGAACGCTCTGGGTCCTGGCGGTCTCTCGAGAGATCGTGCAGGTTTTGAGGTTCGTGATGTTCATTATACTCATTATGGCAGGATGTGTCCTATTGAAACTCCGGAAGGTCCAAACATTGGTCTTATAGTTTCCCTTGCAAATTATACAAGGGTAAATGAATATGGTTTTCTTGAGACTCCATATAGAAGGGTCGAAAACGGGAAGGCTTTAAGGGATGTAGAGTATCTCTCTGCAATGGATGAAGAGAGATATAATATCGCTCAGGCAAATGCTAAACTTGAGAAGGGTGGAAAATTTGTTGATGATATGGTCTCTATAAGAAGAGCAGGGGATTATACAACAAAAGCTCCTTCTGATATTCAGTATATGGATGTGTCACCGAAGCAGGTTATTTCTGTTGCAACATCGTTAATACCTTTTCTTGAGCATGATGATGCAAACAGGGCTCTAATGGGTTCAAATATGCAGCGTCAGGCTGTTCCTCTTGTTTTTCCTGAACCACCACGTGTTGGTACTGGTATGGAGGGGAAAGCAGCATACGATTCCGGGGTGATGGTAAAAGCAAAAAGAGCAGGTGTGGTGGAGTACGTTACTGCTACAGAAGTTATTATTAAACCTGATGATGCAGAAGATGATCATGATAAAGATGTCTATGTTATGCAGAAGTATCAGAGAACTAATCAGGATACTTGTTTTAATCATAAGCCAATTGTTGTTCTGGGTCAAAAGATATCGAAAGGGGCTGTCCTGGCAGATGGACCTGCAACAAAATATGGAGATCTTGCTCTTGGGAGGAATGTTCTTGTTGGTTTTGTACCATGGAATGGATATAATTACGAGGATGCGATTCTTATATCAGAAAAGGTGGTAAAAGAAGATATATATACTTCTATTCATATAAAAGAATTTACAATAGATGTTAGAGAGACAAAGCTTGGTCCTGAGAAGTTGACCAGGGATATACCAAATATAAACGAAAATTCTCTGGATCAGCTTGATGAAGAAGGTATTATAAGAGTTGGGGCAAAGGTTAGCTCTGGATATATTCTTGTTGGAAAGGTAACACCAAAGTCGGAAACAGAAACAACTCCGGAATTTAAGCTTCTCAATTCTATCTTTGGAGAAAAGGCAAAAGAGGTAAGAGATACTTCTTTAAAAATACCTCATGGTACTGAAGGTACTGTTATTGATATACAAAGGCTGAAACGATCTGAGGGCGATGATCTGTCACCTGGGGTCGAAGAGGTTGTTAAGGTCATTATTGCAACCAAGCGTAAGCTTAAAGAGGGTGACAAAATGGCCGGACGTCATGGGAACAAGGGTGTTGTTGCAAGAGTTCTTCCGGAAGAGGATATGCCTTTTATGGAGGATGGAACTCCTCTGGATATTTGTCTTAATCCTCTTGGGGTACCTTCACGTATGAACATTGGTCAGTTACTCGAAACTGAACTGGGAATGGCGGCAAGAGGGCTTGATAAATGGTTTTCAACTCCGGTATTCCAGTCTGCTTCGACAGAACAAATTGAGGATGAACTTGTAAAAGCTGGATTGCCCAAAACTTCCAAGCTTAGCTTGCGTGATGGTAGAACCGGTGAGAAGTTTATAAATGATGTATTTGTTGGATATGTTTATATGTTGAAACTTCATCACCTTGTTGATGATAAAATGCATGCAAGATCTACGGGGCCTTATTCACTGGTAACCCAGCAGCCTCTTGGCGGTAAGGCTCAGTTTGGCGGTCAGAGGCTTGGGGAGATGGAAGTGTGGGCTCTTGAGGCATATGGTGCAGCGAATACACTACAGGAACTTCTTACTATTAAGTCGGATGATATGGCTGGTCGGGCCAAGATTTATGAAAGTATTGTTAAGGGCGAACCTTCCTCCAGCGCGGGAGTACCGGAGTCATTTAATGTTCTGGTTCAGGAGCTAAGGGGGCTTGCTTTGGATATGTCGATTTATGACATAAAAGGAAGCAGGGTCCCTCTTACAGAGAGAGATGATGAGTTGATTAATAGACAGGGTTCACAGTTCTAGGGAGTTTTGTGATGAGAGATATACAGGATTTTGATAGTATAATGATAAAGCTGGCCTCGCCTGAACAGATCAGGGCGTGGTCGTATGGAGAGGTTAAAAAACCTGAAACAATAAATTACAGAACTCTTAGACCGGAAAAGGAAGGACTTTTCTGTGAACGTATTTTTGGTACAACTAAAGAGTGGGAATGTTACTGTGGTAAGTTTAAATCCATCCGGTACAAGGGTGTAATATGTGACCGTTGCGGTGTAGAGGTTACACATTTTAAAGTTCGTCGGGAAAGGATGGGTCATATTGAGCTGGCTGCACCTGTTTCACATATCTGGTATTATCGATCTGTGCCTTCCAGGCTTGGCCTTCTGTTGGATCTTACTATCGCTTCTCTGCGCTCTATTCTCTACTATGAGAAATATGTGGTTATTGTCCCTGGTGATACTGACCTTAAAATAATGGATCTTCTTACAGAAGAGGAGTATCTTGATGCTAAAGAGCGGTATGGTGTTGGGTTTACAGCTGGAATTGGGGCAGAAGCAGTAAGAACTTTACTCGAAAACCTTGATCTTGATATTCTCTCAGCAGAGCTGAGGGTTAAAATGATTGAGAAGGGTGTTAAAACTGATAAGCGCCTTCTTAAAAGAATTGAGATTGTAGAAAATTTCAGAGACTCTGTGAATAAACCGGAATGGATGATTCTGGACGTTATTCCTGTTATCCCCCCGGAGCTTCGTCCTATGGTTCAGTTGGATGGAGGCCGGTTTGCCACTTCTGATCTTAACGATCTGTATAGAAGAGTTATAAATAGAAACAACAGACTTAAACGGCTTATGGCACTTAATGCGCCGGATATTATTATTAGAAATGAAAAAAGAATGCTTCAGGAAGCTGTAGATGCCCTTTTTGATAATTCAAAAAAGAAAAAAGTTGTAAAGGGTGCTTCCAACAGGCCTCTTAAATCGCTATCTGATATGTTGAAAGGAAAGCAGGGAAGATTTAGACAGAATCTTTTAGGTAAACGTGTGGATTATTCCGGTCGTTCTGTTATTGTTGTTGGTCCGGAACTTAGACTGCATCAGTGTGGACTTCCCACCAAAATGGCTTTGGAGTTGTTTAAGCCTTTTATTATGCGAAAGCTGGTAGAAAAAGATGTGGTTTATAATATCAAGAAAGCAAAGACTCTTGTTGAGCAGGAAACACAGGAAGTATGGTCTGTTCTGGATGCTGTAGTTAAAGAGCACCCTGTTCTCCTGAACCGTGCTCCTACCTTGCATCGATTGGGAATACAGGCTTTTGAGCCGGTTTTGGTTCAGGGAAAGGCAATAAAACTGCATCCTCTTGTTTGTCATGCTTATAATGCTGACTTTGATGGTGATCAGATGGCTATTCATGTGCCCCTTACCCAGGCTGCTCAGATAGAGTGCTGGACTTTGATGCTTTCATCAAACAACCTTCTTAATCCTGCCAATGGCAGTCCTGTAGTTTTTCCCTCCCAGGATATGGTTCTTGGTATCAATTATTTAACCAAGATTACCAAAGGGACTCTTGGTGAGGGCAAGTATTATACCAGCTCGGATGAGGTTATTTTGGCCAGAGATTCCGGTGCCATTGCTTACAGTTCAAAAATAAAGTTGAAAATCAATGGGGAAATAATCGAAACAAGTGCCGGCAGAGTCCTTTTTAATGAAGAAATGCCTTCTGAAGTAGGATTTGTAAATAAGGTGTTAGGTGATAAGGAGCTTCGTGCTCTTGTAGCTGAAACTTATGCTGGTTTTGGACCTCCTGTTGCTGTAAAAATGCTTGATTCTATTAAAGATGTAGGCTTTAAGTATGCAACAGTATTTGGTGCTACAATCGGTCTTAATGATATCGTTATACCTGAAAAGAAAAAAGATATGATCGAAAGTGCAAATAATCAGGTTAAAGAGATCCAGAAGCAGTATGTTCAGGGACACATTACTCATGAAGAGCGTTATAACAGGGTTGTTGAGGTTTGGAGCAAGACTAATGAAGATCTTACTAATGAGCTCATGGATGTTCTTAGGAAAGATAAAGATGGCTTTAATCCTGTTTATATGATGGCAGATTCCGGAGCAAGGGGTTCAAGAACCCAGATAAGGCAGTTGTCGGGTATGCGTGGTCTTATGGCAAAACCTTCCGGGGATATTATAGAGCTTCCTATACGGTCAAACTTCAAAGAAGGCCTTTCAATTATTGAATTCTTTATATCGACAAATGGCGCCAGAAAGGGTCTT
>JAUVLL010000207.1 GCA_030600745.1 Spirochaetaceae bacterium
CATTAACCAGTGCAAATCTTGCACTGTCAGTCCTGTATCTGCTGTGCCAGTCAACTCCGGGTACAAAGGCTGTTTCAGACCAAATTACTATATCCGGATTTTCCTTAACAGCTTCCAGACTTAGATTACGTAGAGTTTTAAAATTCCGCTCATAGGCTCTTAACCCACCCTTCCAGGTGTCGGCATTATGCTGAATAAGAGCAACCTTCCATTCAGGAGAATCAGAATAATCTGTCATTACCAGAAAACCGAATATCAAGTTCAGAATAACCAATCCACCATAAATATAACTTTCTATCCTATGAACCATGAAGAAATCACTAAACCCGCTTATTCCTTTCTTAAGAGCATTACCAAGATAAGCAGAGGGTAAGATTACAAGAAAGGATACTCCCCACACCCCGGTAACCGAAGATATCTGAATAAAAGGCAGAACTGTTGCCAGCGTATAACCAATAATTCCATAGGAATAGCCCAGAAAACCCTTTGTACGAAGGTATTCGTAACCTATCCAGCATAAAGCCTGAATCAAATATCCATTTTTAGGAAATAATTTATCTGCAAGCTTTAATACCGGAAATAAAATAACAAAATAGGTCGCATAAATAGTTGGAACTATTATAATTGCCAGTGGATGAAAAGTAGAAAGCCAGTAATTGAAAATTCCATAAGTAATAAAGCCATAGAAAGCCCCATAGGGAATTATTGATTTCCAGCTGCTTGTGTGAATAACAATAAAAACCGGAATTATTGAAATAAATGCTATAGGGGCAATACCCCACCCGGACAATACACTGGGAAATGCCAATGCAAATAATACTGAGGATAAAAACAGAAGCAGAAGCTCTACAGTTGCTTTCTTAAACCACGCTCCAAATCGATTTTCCTTTAAAATGCTTTTAACACCTACAGAAGCCACATACTATCCTCTAAGATTCCAGGCAATTTCTTTCAGCTGTTTACCAGGTCTGAATACCGCAACTCCATGGGTATTAACCGGAACAATTTCTCCGGTCCGGGGATTACGGGCTTTCTCTCTCCCCTTTCTTGTACGAATTTCAAAAGTGCCGAAACCCCTCAGCTCTATAACCTGATCAGCACTAAGAGCAGTCTTAAGATGATCAAACAGCTTATCAATTACTTTGTGAATATCAGCCCTGTCAATATCAAGCTCTTCATAGATACCATCAATAATGTCAGCCTTCGTAATCTTGTTTTCTGATTCCATTTGCTGCTTACTCCTCTGTGCCTAAGCAGTCATGGAATTAAGGACCCTGTAAAGTCGGGATTTTTTTCTTGCAACGTTTTTTTTATGAAAAAGCCCCTTCCCTGCAGAAGTATCAAGGAGTTTAACAAGAGAAGTAAGTTCAGTACCTGCTTTCTCCTGGTCTTTTTCCTTCACTGCTACTAAAAAACGTTTTTTTGCAGTTAAAATTGTGCTTTTTGTCATTCGATTCCGCATTCTTCTCGTTTCACTCTGTCTATGCCTTTTTGAAGCCTGATCTGTCTTTATCAATGTATCCTCCTGGAATAATTTTCAATATAGTAACGACTTAGGCTAGGAAAATATCAAAATTACCGGTGTCTGTCAAGATAGCTAATAGATCTATTTAATACATTTGTGTTAGATTTATTCGTGAAGCAATAAGGTTTTCTATACGTTTGCAACTTACATCTTAAATAAGGTAATTGAACGTTAATCCGAGCTGTTGGAGGAATTATATTCATCCTGAAGATCATCATTCCAATCATCTCTATTTACCGTATTCATGAAATTTCCGCATAGCGTTACACTGTAAAAAAAGATTCTGAAATAGTCCACTTACCGGAATTATTCCTGATTAAATGTTCATTGGGAACTGTAAAAAACTGTCCTTCTGTTGAAACAACTGTAATCTTTTTAGTTATAACATTTACATCCAGAACTTTATACTGATCATCCCCCGATAAAATCCTGCTTCCTTCAGTTGGATACTTATGCTTCTCTTCCAGATAGAAATCGTACTCATAGGATAAACAGCATAATAACCGGCCGCATGGACCCGATATTTTCATGGAATTCAGCGAAAGACTTTGTTCTTTAGCCATTTTAATCGATACAGGCTTAAGTTTGTCAGTAACACCATGACAGCAGTAGGTCCTCCCGCAAACGGCAAGACCCCCTAGAACCCTGGATTCATCCCGTACACCAATCTGCCTAAGCTCAATACGCATTTTATAAATCGATACAAGATTTTTTACAAGTTCCCTGAAATCTACTCTGGAATCTGCAGTAAAAAAAAACAGGATTTTTGATTCCTCCAAGAGATAATGAGCAGATATTAGTTTCATGTCTAGTTTATGTTCTGCAATCAGTATCTTACAACGGTGTAAGGCTTCTTTTCCAAGTTCAAGATTGTCCTCATATTTAGAAAGATCTTTTTCGTTTGCTATCCTGATTATATCCTCAATATTATCTTTTTCAGATTGACATATACAACTTACAGGACCAGTTACAACTGCAAGATCCTTGCCGTATCGGGAGTTAACCAGAATAAAATCACCTCTTTTTACCTGATCCGCAGTCTCCATTCTACAAGTTTGGGTCTCACTCGACTGTAAAACCTTAACAGTACAGTAATATGAATCAGTATCCTCACAGCTTATATCAGTACAAAGATTCTTATTAGTAATTTCTTCATTTACCTGGTCATCTATATTGTCACTCACAGTAGAACTCCCGAGTTATTTCTTTTTGATTATTTAAGAAGATTAACGATAAGACCATTGATTTCCTCTATTTTTTCCAGTATATACAGTTTATCTGACTGATTCTGCAAAATACCTGCCGCCAGACGTTCAAGTTTTTCATCCACCACCCTGATTATGGTATACCTTTTCTGTTTTTTCAATGGATTAAAGTTTGCTCCGGCTGTTGTCTCAGTTTTTAAAGAATTTTTTACTACAAATCTAAGAAATCGGGATACAGCACCTTTATAATTCTTAATATTATCAAGAGTTGGAACCTCTTTTAATGCTTCTCCTGCTTTGTGAATATCATCCAATAATTCTTCAAGATCAAGATTAGAGTAATCTATGGAATCAAGACCGTCAATTCTCTTTGTGTCTATATCCAGAATTGAAGAAAAAGAATGCGTTTCAAATTCATTTTTATCTACTTTTTTCCTGTCGGTTCCAGTATTCTTCCTTCTGTATGATCTATTTGAAGCACCAATTTTCTCCATTAGATTCCGATATTTACAGGATTATACCTTTCCAGTCCTTCCCCTTTAATGGAATCAGAAGAATTATTCAAATTAAGAGAACCAGAGAGTTCATCTGTACATGCTATCATACAAAAACCGTTAAGTATTACACCATCTTCAGAAATTAATCGTGGGGTGGAAACATTACCAATAAGCATTCCTGTCGATAAAATAACTACCTTCTCTTTACAAACAATATCACCCTTAACAACTCCGCCAATTACTACAGTATCTGCAGTAATTGTACACTCAGCTCTACCATTCTTCCCGATTAATACTTTTCCATCAGCTATAATGGTTCCAATAAAATCACCATCTATCCGGAGCAAGCCTTTGAGCTCAAGATCCCCGACAAATTTGGTTCTCTCTCCAACAATAGAATTTATAAATACACCGTTTTTTCCAAGATGATCAATCATGTTTATCTTTTTTCCTAATGAAGTATATAATATTCTGTTTTAACGGATACCGGAATTAATATCAAGAAACCGTAATGGATCAACAACCTGAGAACCTATTCTAACTTCAAAATGAAGATGCTGACCCGTTGATAAACCGGTATTACCCATAGTACCAATCTTCTGCCCCTGGGTAACTGTATCACCTTCTTTAATAAAAACCTTGTCCATATGAGCATATTTTGTACTATACCCATACGAATGACGTATTACTACATAGTTACCAAATCCCATCGCATCATACATTCTTTCCACAACCTTACCATTAGCAGCAGCTACAATAGGGACACCTCTCCGGTAAGAGGCTATATCTATTCCCTTATGAAGATACCACTGACCGGTAAAAGGGTGTATTTCCGGTCCAAAATAATTAGTAATACGACCAACAACACCCGAACCCACCGGCCAGGCTGTGGGAAGATCAGCCAGGAGATCTCCCTGAGAAGCAAAAATATCCGTTACCATTTCCAGAGATTTTCCTGATTCGCTCAATAAGGATTTCAGTCCCTGTAGATCTGTTATCTCCTTCAATGTGCCGCTTTCCTGTTCCTCAATATTATAAAAGGTAGCTAAATCGCCATCTGCATTATCACTGTTGTTATTACTATTTGAGTCAATCCCGAGAATACCCAAAGTACTGCTTAGAGATGATTCAAAACCCCTTGAAACCTTTCGTAACTCATTGACTTCATCACGCATAATCTCAAGACTGGAACTTGTAGCCTGAAGAGCGTTGGTTTTTGTAATAAGCTGCCTGGAAAGACCACTAAAACGGGTGCTGAAAATAAAAAAAACCAGAATAATACCGGTAAGAAGAAATCCAATAAATACAAGAGAAAATACAGAAATTTTAAAATTAAGTACTTTTTTCTCTGAGTGAGGAATCAACATTATAGTAAGCCGCTGCCGGCCCAAAATCATAACACTGTTAAAGAGATCAGCAATAACAGAACCAAACCTTTTTAGGTGTTTTATAAAAAAATTCAAAACAATATTCTCAACTTTTTTATAATTTCGAGCCGACGACATGAAATTTCCTCCAACAAATGAATTAGAATACCATTATGCTAAAAAATTGTCAAATGTAATTGACGACACCATTACTTCGTGATACTGTTTCACATAGTCTGTTTCTGAGAACAGAATAAATTAACAAATCTTTACCTTATTGGAAAATCTTATGAAGCTATTTGATACTCATGCACACATAGGACTAATAACAGAAGATCCTATTGACCAGCTGATAATTACCCAGGAAGCAAAGCAGGAAGGAATTGCTCATATACTTAGTATCTGCAATAATCTGCCGGACTTCTTTCAGGTTTACCAAAATCTTTCAACAGCAACACATATATATCATAGTATCGGTGTTTCACCCTCAGAAGTTACCCATCCAGGCAGGGATTGGGAAATTAAAATTGAAAAGGGATTGAAACTTGACCGAATTGTATCTATTGGAGAGATTGGTCTGGATTATTACAGAAAATTTGGAAATAAAGATGCCCAGATAGAATTATTTATAAGACAGCTGGAACTCGCACACCAATTTGATCTTCCAGTAGTTATCCATAACAGAGAAGCCGGTAGAGATGTAATAGATATTCTTAAAGATAAACTGCCTCCAAAAGGTGGTGTTCTCCACTGTTATTCGGAAGATTGGGATTTTGCCAGGGAAGCCCTCGAATTAAATCTCTATATCTCATTTGCAGGGAATGTAACCTACAGAAATGCACGTAATCTGCATGAAACGGCTAAAAACATGCCTCTGGACAGAATGCTTATTGAATCGGAAAGCCCCTTTATGGTGCCTTCTGCCTATAGAGGAAAAAGAAATAAACCAGCTTATCTAAAGGCAACTGCTGAATTCATTGCAGAGCTTAGAGGAGAAGATCTGGAGGAAGTTTGTTCCACACTTTATAACAACAGTCTTCGTTTCTTTGGATTGGAATCTTAAACAGTAAATACAACTATGAAGGAATCGCTCTTCCATCCCGTCAGGGTTGGAGAAATAATAATTCCAGGCAACCTTTTCCTTGCTCCTCTTGCCGGTTTTACAGATAGAGCCTTTAGGTCTGTCTGTATTTCCAATGGAGCATCATTTACATACAGCGAAATGGTTTCTGCTGAAGCTCTTGCACGAAAGAGTGAAAAAACCCGTATCTTAATGAAAAAATCTATAAACGAAAAACTTCTGGGAATCCAAATATTCCTGCCGGATGCTGATACTGCAAAACGGGCACTTCCCGAAATACTAAAAGCAAATCCAACAATTATAGATATTAACTGCGGCTGTCCTGTACCAAAGGTTGTAAAAAACAATGCTGGTGCAGCATTAATGCGTTTTCCGGAAAAAATAGAGAATATTATAAAAACAATTACCGGAGAAACGGATATTCCTGTAACTGTAAAATTCAGAACCGGATGGGATATAAACTCAATTAAT
>JAUVLL010000163.1 GCA_030600745.1 Spirochaetaceae bacterium
CTGTTTGTTTGTCATCTTTTTCCCCTGTGAGTTTTCTATTTAACTTTCTGAATATTATTATAGACGGAATTATAATTTTTTGAAAAGACTTTTTGAAATGTTTTTTTTAATGGCTTTATTAAATGCAATTATTATCTAATAAACATTCAATATTTTTAACAAAAAACTTTTTGTTATTACCTTTTAATAATAATTTTTTATAAATATTTTTTACATGTCATATTTTAAACCAGTTACAAAAAAACACCATACAACTTAAGTATTAATATAAGTAAAAAAAATAGATATATTAGAGATATGTGATATATTATCCTATTTTTGAATAAAAACCCCGCTGATTTCAGGTCAGCGGGAAAAGATGAAAAATATGATTGAAAAGACGTAGAATGCCAGGTCTCCAGCGTTAATAACTATACTTTACTTTTGTATAAACTAAATCATTATCATCGTACTGACCGAAATCTCCATCATCACCAAGGAAGATATCTGCTCCCACAACCCATTCAAGGCCGTCTGCCAGGTCGTAGGTTACTTTTGGCCGCAGGAGTGCATCCTCATTTGTTAGCCCAACATAGGAGAAGAACTCAACTATAAGGGTGTCATTTAGAAATGGTTTTGCTATAACAAATGTCATTGTATTTTTGAATTCGTCGTTGAACTTAATATTTTCATCGTAGTCCAGGACAATTTCCTGAATGAACTGGGTTCCAAGGGTAAATCCTGCTATTGAATAATCAAGTCCTACCATGTAGTTAACAAAATCTTTTTCAATAACAGGGTTTGGCAGAGCAGTGAAATTCTTACCATTGTAGTAGGCTCCCTCACCTCTTACAATAAAACCTGCAATATCTGTACTAAAACTACCACCAGCCATTAACACTCTATGGTACTCTGCTATCGGCCCAGAATCAACTGCAGGCAGATCATCCCACATATAACCACCCATTATTTCTAAATCAATAACAGCCCCCATATAAGAGACCTTTCCAAATATTTCACTGTTATCTAAAGTTTCTGTTGGTAGCGTAGGAACTGGTGAAGGTCCAGTGGCTGGTGCCCATATTCCTGAAGGTAATACTGCTGGTGTAAAAGTAGGAATCCAAACAAGCTCAAAATCTACTGCATCTAAATAGTAATCAGCTTTAAGAGCCGTTACACCCATACGAACTTCATCAAAATCCGGCAGGACAAAGTCCGTCAAATCTTTAGGAGAAATGACATCTGTAATAAAGACACCGTCAGCCTTACCCCATATAATTTGCTGTTTACCAATCCTTAAATCCATAGAATCAAAAAAGATATCTACGTAGAGTTCTTTAATTCCCATTTCAATATCTGCATCTGTATCAGTCTGGTTAATAAATACTTCAGATTTTAACTCGCTGATATCACCGTAATATTCTACCCTAAGGTCGAAAGTATTCTGAACCTGTGAAAAGTCCAGATCATCATTTATTATTACACCGGTATTATTTCTAACATAACCACCGAAGACCAGATCCTGTGCTGCCGCTCCTGCGGCAGACACAAGTAACATTGCAATCGTAATTGTGAAAATTAATGATCCTTTTTTCATTATCTAATTCCCCTCTCCATCATTCTCTCTGTAAACTGGCTGTCTTTTATACCGTCACCAATTTTTATATCATCAAGCTGCATAAGAGTTGTATGATCTTTCTGCTCGTTGTACATCTCCATTTCCGGTATTACCCAGTAACCGTTTACCTTTTTATACTCATTGATTGTAAGAATTTTAAGGAACTCATCATCTTCGTCATAAAACTCTCTTTTCATTCCAAACCACTCGTCTTTTACAACCCATGTAATGGTTCTTGCATAAAAGTAATCACTGTCTTTGGAAACACTCTCAACTACGTAGCAATCCTCACCGTTTACAGTCTCTTCTCTTAGGATTTTGTGAGTATCCATGGATGGATGCCTTTCTCCGAGATCATCATAAGTAAAGTCTGATCCCATAAAATAGTCGCTTTTACTGCTGCTTGAAATTCTCTTTGTTTTTTTGAGTGCAGGAAGATATATCCACATATCATCATCCTGTCCGTCTCCGTATGACCATGACATAAATGAAGTATTTTTTACATCCGATGGTGCAACAAAAAACATTACCTTTTTCTCATCTTCGCCAAACTGTTTAATAAACTGTTTAATCTCTCTTACTCTTGTTGATCCTCTTGAATTTGTCAGAGTCATTGTTAGTGTTGATTGAATATCCGGTCCTGTGGGACGATTGTAGACATTCTCCATTACATCCTGACCTGTAATCTGTGCCTGGGCAAATCCAATTATCATTGCCATAAGCATTAAACTAATAATAAGTACTTTTGTTTTTTTCATTATTTCTCTCCTTTGGGATTCTTTTTCCCATTCTTAAAATATATATTTGATAGATATAGCAGTAAGAACATAATTGTCAGTGTTCCTGCAAAACTTGAAAACATGTTTAATGAAACAAGAGCTCCCAGTTGTCTGTTTGGGGGAAACATAGAGAATAACAAAACAAGAAAGCCAGCAATAACAACCACTGCATTAAACAATATAGCTCTACCAGTGTTGTACATAGTTAATTTTGCTGTTTCATTCTTATCTCCGGTTTCTTTTGAATACTCTTTATACCTGTCAATAAAGTGGATCGCATAATCAATTCCAATACCAACTGCAATACTCGATATAAGTGCTGTTGTTGGTCCTAAAGCAACATTTAAAAGTCCCATAGCACCGAAGTTTACTAAAGTTGTTATTAAAATTGGTATAGAAGCTATAAGTCCTATGTAAAAGTTTTTGAACATAAAAGATACCAGTATAATTACTATAAAAATTGAAAGAACAAGAGAGGAAATTTGACCTTTTAATATAAGATCGGTGAACACAAGCCCCTTGTATCCTGTACCGGCAAAATTGATGTCAATTCCCAATTCTTTAAAATCATCTCTGTAGCCCTCTATTACTTTAATTGCCCCCTTTATTGTCCTTGAATCATCCGATTTCATTTGTGTAGTTAGATTTAATGTTTTGTAATCATAATCTACTACCGATGTAAGATTTTCAGGATCGCCGGACATCTCATAGAGAAGAAGATACTGGGCAATCATCTCTGTTGAGTCTGGAATTGTATTAAAATCCTCTCTGTCCTCATTCATAACCTTGTTCATTCGTCGTATGAAATCTGCCAGAGAAAAACTATCCCCAACCATTTCAAGTGATTCAAGATCATTCTGAAGGCTATCAACTAATTTAAGAGCTTCAGGTGTTTTAAAGACATCATTTTCATCTGCTTCAAGAACTATATTAAGACTGGAAGTCCCTGCAAAGTTTTCATTTATAAATCTGTCTGTCTTAACTATTGCACTGTCATCCTCAAAATTGGCAAGAAAACTTGAGTTAATCCAAACCCTGGATATTCCAAACAGGGAAACAGCAATTACAAATACAGAAACCAGAATTGTAATCTTTTTCTTTTTTACTATAAGATCTGCAGCTTTATATGCAAAATTACCACTTTTTGTTTTTTTAGATTTAAATTGTTTTGGTTTTGGCAGACCAAAAATCATTAAACCTGCGGGAATAAGTATAAGGGCAAAGAACAAAGCTGACATTACACCAAAAGCGGTAAACAAACCAAAGTATTTAACTGGATAAACTTCTGATGTTACCAATGATGTAAACCCAACAGCAGTTGTTATAGCTGTCATTACAACTGGCTTCCACATATGTTTCATCATATTTTTAAGGGCATCTACTTTTGCAGTATCAGGGTTTTTCTGCATGTAAAGTTCCAGATGACTAAACAGATGTATTCCATAGGCAACACCAATTGCTATGAGCATCACCGGGATCATTGTAGATACAGAATAAATTGGTATATTTAATACAGCCATCAGGCCAAAAGTCCAGACAGTTGATAGTAAAACAACCAGTAAATTTAGAATTGTACCTTTAAAACTTCTCAATATTAACAGAAGGACAATAATGATAATTGCCACAACAAGAGGTGCCATTCTTTTCATATCTGCAGGTGCAAGCTTAGCAAGTGTACCTTCAACTATAGGACTTCCTGCTACATAAATAGTTTCAGGTCCCTCATAACTTTCTCCAAGAACAAGAATTTGATTATAAAAGTCATCTGTAAATGTATCATCATTAATTTCTGCAATAATAATTGTTACTTTTTCATTCAAGGATACCAGACGGCCGTATATCATATCATTGGCTTTTACATCATCTCTCAGCTGCTGAAGTTTTGCCTCACTGGTGGGAACCCTTTTATAGAAGGCATTTACTTCCATACCATACTCACTGCCAATTATATTGTCAGCAGTATATAGAGATGTGACATCACTTTTCTCTATACCCTCCATGGACTGGATCTCTTTTGTAATATCTTTTATCTTTTGTAAAGTATCTTCATTGTAGATACCATCTTTATTCTCTATCGCAACAATAATACCGTCTTTAATTCCAAAAAGATCTTCAGCATCGTTACTGTATATAAATGCAGGATGCTTTTGAGGCATATATTTATCAAGATCTGTTTCCATTCTGGTATTCGATTTCATTGCAGTTATAAATACACCAGTGAAGATTACTATTAAAAGTATTGCTAACCATGATAAAACAAGTAATTTTTTATTATTCAAAATGTTATCTCCTTATAAGTTCTGTTAGTTAATTATCACTAACCTATATATTAAAAAATAAAATGTAAAACTAAGCTGCTATCATTACCTCCAAAGATTTAATTAATTTTTCTCCTGATTTATTAAGATCAACTTTAAATCCGGACAAACGCCATACAGTCACAATATGCCTTACTGAGCCCAGAACAATAACACTAAGCTCATCTTTTCCAATGTCAGACCGTATGCTTCCATCTTTCTGACCTCTCCCTATAATATTTGTGAAAAAACCTATTGTAGAATTCATTATATTCATTACCATACCTGAAAGTTCACTTTGATTCTGAAAAGTTTCTTCAGAAAAAATAACTGCTGACATTGCAGGATTGTTATTCAGCTTCTTAATAATCATTTCAATTACACTTATAAGATTTTGAAATGATGTTTCCCCATTATTTTGTATATTTTCATTTATTAGTTTATTTTGATGTTTAAAAGAATCAAGGACAGCAATAAGAATTTTTTGTTTACTTTCAAAATGCCTGTATATAGCCGGTTCAGAGATACCCAGCTCACTGGAGAGGTTTTTCATAGTTAAATTCCGGATACCTCTCTCTGAAATTATATTTATAGAAATATCTATAATCTGCTTTTGTCTGATTGTAAGTTCCTGCATATGTCCTCATTAGTTAGTTAATATACACTAACTTTTTTAAGATACAATATCCTGAAGAAATTGTCAAGCTATTTGATAATAATTTAAGATTTTTTAAATCCTGATTCAATTGACAAAACTCAGGAATTTGTTTAGAAATACACTATGCGAGAGTAGCTCAGCGGTAGAGCTCCACCTTGCCAAGGTGGATGTCGAGGGTTCAATTCCCTTCTCTCGCTTAAAGTTGATGACGAAGGATCTGTTGTAAAGATGCGATAAATCGCTTGTCTACAGCAGATTCTCAGGCAGGTATTCTTCCCGTACAGGAGAAAAAACCTCTACAACAACAGAATCTTTAACTGCTGCAGTACTGTGTATTACATTGGGCTTAATTGCCCAACTATCTCCTGGTGATACTTCAAATGTTTCATCCCCAATTGTCAGCAGCATTGATCCGGATACAAGATAACCGGTTTGTTCACAGGGATGATGATGTTTAGGCAGAGAATTACCCTGTTCGATCAGGAATTCAGACAACAGGGTTTTATCACCATAAGTAAGGGTTTTTAATTTAACTCCTGATATAATTTCTTTATATCCGGTTGTATTTTTTTTGTAGAACATTTAACAACTCCTTTGGTTGCTGAGATCGTTCCTCATCACTTCGCTCTTCCGGTACGACTCATAGGCGAGCAGCAACGAAGTTGCGACCAGCCCTCCTGCATTAATTATACTGCTATACTAATAAATATCAAACACCTTTTTCAATAATTCCTGCACCAATTACTGTATCTTCATCATAAAATACTGCTACCTGCCCGGGAGTAACAGCCCTTCTCTCTTCGGAGAAAATAACTTCTATCACATCCTGTTTAATTTCAGTCAGAGTTGCCGGCGCTCCATTGTCACGATATCTGATTTTTGCATCAACAGTAATAGGGAAATCAGGCTTTTCAACTGAAATCCAATTACACAGGGAAACGATCATCCCTTTATTTAACAGATCACTGTTAAAGCCAAGAATTACTTCATTACTTTTTGGTTGAATAGCAATAACATAATAGGGCTCGGTACTGGAACTGATACAAAGTCCTCTTCGCTGTCCAATTGTATAATTTTCAATTCCCTTATGTTTTCCCAAAATTATTCCGCTTTCATCAATAAAATTGCCCGGACCCCTTGACTTATCAATAAAGTCACGATAATCACCGGAACATAAATCCTGACTCTCTTTTTTGCCAGTAGTAAACAGTCCGGCCTGTTCTGCAATAATTCGTACTTCAGGTTTAGTTTTACCACCCAGGGGGAATAAAATTCTTTTAAGCTGTTTCTGTCTTAACATAGAGAGAAAATAAGCCTGATCTTTACCGTCATGAACACCTTTTTTCAGCAAATACCGGTTAGTTTTTATATTATACTCAATTATTGAATAGTGACCTGTTGCAAAGTAGTCAAAATCTGCTCCTAAAGAGAGTGCTTTTTCTATAAACAACCCGAATTTTACACCCCTGTTGCATATAACACATGGATTTGGAGTTTTACCGGAAGCGTATTCGTCTTTGATATAATTAACTACAATACTATTATATTCAGCTTTCATATCCACCTTTAAAAAGGGAATATCAAGGAACTTACAGACTTTTTCTGCATCACCTGCTGATGAGTCATCACCAAACAGGTTCATCCAGATCCCAATTACATCATGTCCCTCTTTTTTTAACAGGTATGCAACAACAGAAGAATCAACGCCCCCACTAATACCAACAGCTACTTTCATAGGCTCCCCTTATGACATCTGTGTAAAACATTATACTATTGAATAATGAAAACTTTAGCAATCTATCTCCTTTATATGGGAAAAGAACTTATATATCCAATTGACTTTATACTTGATATTGGCTTTATTAATAGGAAGTTGAAATATAATGTAAATCACATTTTCTTATAGTGATTGTATTTCATGCATTTTGATGTATTTCTAAATAGTTATGTAATAATTGATGTATTTATCAAAAATTAACTTTTAATATTTGGTATAATGAAGTATACTGTATTTTAAACAGAAATACTGTTTTCCAGCCAGGGGGGAATGTATGAGTTCTAAAAATATTGCATACCGAAATGATGCCTTT
>JAUVLL010000084.1 GCA_030600745.1 Spirochaetaceae bacterium
CCTCGGCATTTAACACAATCATATATCTGGCCGGACTTCAGACAATTCCTGAAGAGCTTTATGAGGCATCTCTTATTGACGGTGCCGGAAAATGGAAAAATTTCCGGTATATAACTTTCCCATTAATCGCTCCGTTTTTTACAATCAATATGGTGTTGGCAATGAAAGGCTTTTTACAGGCATTTGTAATTATTATGGCATTGACAGGCGGAGGACCGGGCCGGGCTACAGAAAGTATCTCACTTATTATCTATAAGGGGGGGCTCCAGGGGGGTGAATTCGCATATCAATCTGCAAATGCTGTTATTTTCCTCATCTTTTTGGTTACTATTTCGATACTGCAAATTCGATTTCTGCAAAAAAGGGAGGTCCAATTATAATGGATAGAAAAAAAACAAACTGGGGCATTACATTTTTCATTTGTGCGGGATCTCTTTTTATACTATTTCCTTTGTATCTTCTTATAACAACAGCGTTGAAAACACCACTGGAATTGGCAGAATCCCGCCTTGCTTTTCCTGTTGGATTACATTTTGAAAATTTTATTACAGCAATCAAAATGACAAATTTCTTCAATGCCCTAAAAAACAGCCTGATAATAACAGTGTCAGCTGTTTCGATAACGATTCTTACAAACTCAATGGTAGCCTATGCAATTGCAAGAAATATGCATAAGAAATTTTATAAAGGACTCTATTTTTACTTTGTAAGTGCGATGTTTATTCCATTCCCCATTATTATGCTCCCTATTGTAAAACAGACCCACGCCATGGGTATGGACAATCCTGTTGGAATAATATTCCTGTACATTGTTTACGGATTAGCCTTTAATATCTTCGTATATGTAGGATATATAAAATCCATTCCACTGGATATGGAAGAAGCTGCCATTATAGATGGTGCAAGTACATGGCTGGTATTCTGGAAAGTGATTTTCCCTCTCCTTGCTCCTATGAACGCAACACTCGGTATACTTGCCTCCCTGTGGATATGGAATGACTTTATGCTGCCGCTCATTCTCTTAACCAGACGTAGTATGATGACTCTTCCCCTGGTGCAGTTTGTTTTCCGGTCACAATTTACAACTGAATATAATTTAGCATTTGCATCTTACTTAATGGCATTGGCACCGATGATAATAGTTTTTATTTTTGCACAAAGATGGGTTATCAGCGGAGTAATGAAAGGTGGAATTAAACAATGATAGATGTTCGTAAGCAATAAATATAGCTTGCTGAACAAGCTACAAGTAGTTACAAGATAAAGAAGTGTAAATTAGTATAGAAAATTCCTCAAAAAGTGCATATTATTAAAAACTAATTTGCCGAAAGACGTTTTTTTTTGTATATTTTTTTCAAATAAATATTAACATATAAATTATATAGGAGAAATCATGTCCAAGAAAAAATTTAAAACCGAAGTATCCCAACTGCTTCACCTTATAATCCACTCTCTCTACTCGCATAAAGAGATATTTTTAAGAGAGCTTGTATCCAATGCTTCGGATGCTCTGGATAAACTCAAATACCTTACACTTACAGACGATATTTACAAAAAAATAAAATTTGATCCAAGAATAGATATAAAATTTGAAGATGGCGACAAAAAGAAACTTATTATAACCGATACCGGTATTGGTATGAACGAAAAAGATCTCGATACTCAACTGGGAACTATTGCCAGATCAGGAACAAAGAATTTCTTAAGCACACTGTCAGGTGATGAAAAAAGAGATGCTAATTTAATTGGCCAGTTTGGTGTTGGATTCTATTCCTGTTTTATGGTTGCAGACAAGGTTGAAGTGCTAACCCGAAAGGCTGGAGAAGAAACTGCATGGTTATGGACCAGTGATGGAGAGAACTCCTATTCCATAAAAGAATCGGAAAAAGAATCATTTGGTACAACAATTACCCTGTATTTAAATGATGAGGGTAATGAGTATGCTTCCAGATGGAGTCTTGAAAATCTGGTAAAAAAGTATTCAGATCATATAGCATTCCCAATTTTCCTTGAGTACGAAGATACAACATGGGAAGGTGAGGGTGATGATCGTAAAGAGAAGAAGGAGATAAAAGTAACGCAGGTAAATGCTGCTTCCGCATTGTGGAAAAAGTCCAAATCTGAGCTTAAAGAGGAGGATTACAACGAATTCTACAAAACCATCGGCCATGACAGTGATGATCCTCTGCTCTACCTCCATACTAAAGCTGAAGGTACACTGGAATACACAACTCTGTTCTACGTACCAAAGAAAGCGCCATTTGACATGTACCAGGCCGATTATAAAGCCGGCGTTAAACTTTATGTAAGCAGAATTTTTATTACAGATGATGAATAAGAGCTTATGCCCACCTATCTTCGATTTCTTCGTGGTATTATCGATTCTGAAGATCTTCCCTTGAATATCAGCAGAGAGATTCTGCAGCAAAATAAGGTTCTAACAAACATTAAGAATGCGTCTGTCAAAAAGGTATTGGCTGAACTTCAAAAAGTATCTGAAGGAAATCAGGAAAAGTACATTGAGTTTATTGAACAGTACAACAGACCTCTTAAAGAAGGTCTTTACTCCGATTTTGCCAACAGAGATGCTCTCCTGGAACTGATTAGATTTAAATCTACAGAAGTTGAAGGTTATACAAGTCTTGCAGCTTATAAAGAAAGAATGAAAGACGATCAGAAAGGAATCTACTATATAACTGGAGAAAACGAAGACACTCTGCGTAATTCACCCTTAATAGAGGGATATGTAAAGAAGGGTATTGAAGTTCTTATTATGAGCGATGAGATCGATGAAATAGTAATACCCTCTATAGGTAATTATAAAGACACTGAACTTAAATCGGTTAATAAGAGTGGCACTGCAGATGATTTTAAATCAGAAGATGATGCTGAGAAGGAAAAGAAAGTTGAACCACTGATCAAGAAAATCAAAGATGCTCTGGGTGACAGGGTAAAAGATGTTGTAGTATCCAAACGTCTGAGCGACTCTCCTTCATGTATTGTTGCTGATGAAAATGATCCAACGGTTCAGATGCAGCAGATGCTTAAGGCCATGGGGCAGAAAGATGCACCGGAAGTTGTTCCAATTCTGGAAGTAAACCCTACCCACGAGATTGTTGAAAAACTGGAAAAGGTAACTGACAAGGATTTTATCAACGATGTCAGTTTCCTTCTCCTGGAACAGGCAATGCTGATGGAAGGTGCAGAACTTAAAAAACCTGCCGAGTTTGTAAAAAGACTTAACAGGGTGATGACAAAAGCATTGTAGTAAAATACCAATATTGAAAAAACATTACTAAATAATTACATGTAGGGGCAGTCACCCAGGATCGGTATACCGACCCTGAGTGGTTGTCCCTACTTTGTTTCCGGTTTTTCTTTACTTCAGCTCCGAAGGGGCGCTATTTCTTAACGAGGGGTGGAGTCCTTCGTTGTCTCCCAGAGGATCTGGAGAGTTATACCTGTTCCGGAACATAGGGCTTCACCCTGTGTTAAGATTGAACACCCCTTCGGGGCTATAGAAAGTTAAATGACAAAAGAAAAAATAGAGTAATACAACCTTGACGCAAAACTCAGGTTGTCCTAAATTAAAATCATGAAATTGAAAGTTTTTGACTATTTCTTTATTATTCTAACCCTGGCTGTAATAGTGCTTGTTTCAGTTGCTGCATACGGCGGTAGAGGAGAAGCTGAATCTGTTATTATTGAAGCCTCAGGAGAGACATATATTTATATGCTGGATACAGATCGAACAATAGAAGTTCCCGGACCTCTGGGCAATACAAGATTAAGAATAGTTGATTCAAAAGTATTTGTTGAAGATTCTCCATGCAGGGATAAACTCTGTGTGCTGGCTGCCCCTCTTTACAAAGCAGGGGAATGGAATGCCTGTATGCCCAATAAAATTTTTATAAGAATATCTGAAAGCAATGATCAGGAATTGGATAGCCTGAGTTTCTGATGAATTGCTCAGGATACTGATTTGTTCAGAAACTTATGAATATCGGGTGTAGTATTAGATCCGGTAAGGTTGAATAAGAATACCACCTAAGCAAGTTGAGTAGTTACAAATGAGGATTATCATGATAAAAAAGATTGAAGGATTCATAAGAGAGAATATTGCTGCTTATAAGTATGGAGGAGCAATAATAGGAATAAGCGGAGGTATTGATTCAGCTGTTGCAGGAAAACTTTTAGTGGAAGCTCTTGGAAAGGACAAAGTGTATGGATTGCTTCTTCCTGAAAGAGACTCATCTCCTCAAACAATAAAAGATTCCGAGTTTGTATGTAATTATCTTAATATTGACTATAAACTTATTAAGATTACTCCAATGCTGAGAGAACTGGGTGTTTACAGGTTGAAACCCCCGTCATTCTGGGCTCCCAGAGCACTTCAGAACAGATATGCCCGGGGTGTATGGGAAAAAGAAGCTAAGAGAGGTTACCTGAGTGATCTGAACACAGAAGGAAGTATTAAATTTCTTGAAAGCCTTGCATATTACAGAACAAAACACAGAATAAGAATGTGTACCCTCTATTTTGAAGCAGAGAAGAGGGGATGGGCTGTTGTCGGGACAACTAATAAAACTGAGTACCGTACAGGATTTTATATAAAATGGGGAGATGATGCTACAGACATAGAACCAATACAGCATCTTTATAAAACTCAAGTTTACGAAATAGCAAAAGAGCTTGGTATCCCTGAGATTATAATTAATAAAAAACCTTCTCCGGATATCGCTCCAGGTATTACCGACGAGTATGCCCTTGGTCTGGAATACAATGACCTGGACAGAATCCTGATGAAGATTGAGAAAAATGAAGACCTCTCCTTAGAAAACAATGCTCAGGTAAAAAAAGTAATAGAAATTCTTGCTAATGTAAAATACAGAAATGTAAGAAACCTGCATCTTTAAATCTGAGTAGGGGCAAGACAAGCCTTACCCCTACTTGATTAAATATCCCATCCCGAACTGTCTGTATAACTGACTCGAAAGCCATTTATCAAGCCCCGGGGAACCCCTCATTCGCATAGCGGAATTAACAATTATCTGTTCCCCGTTCACTGAAAGGGAATAGGTATCAGGATTATTCAGATTCATTCTTTCAAGAACAATCCCTTTTCGATAATTATGGTGAATATAATCAATATTCCCCATATTATCTACAGCTACTACCATTCCTACGTGAGTCAGCATATCATCAGGCTTTCCGTCTTCATTTTTATCATAAGTATTGTCCCAGAATATTATGTCTCCCGGTACAGGTATCAGTGTCCTGTAAAGAAGATCCTTATCTTCCAGGTAATGGTATATTCTTGTTACTCCTCCCCCGGAATAATCGTTATAGGCTTTGGACAAATCAATACCAGCATACCAGTAGAGGGCTAAAACAATGCCGGAACAATCCATACTAAAGCTTCTGCCCCGGATAAAAAGTTTCTCCCTTCCCAAAATCTCATTGGCCCCTTCAACCAGCTTCATCTGAATAGCTGAAAACTCCTGAGATGTTTGTATGTGATCCCGTTCAATTATATCTGTTTCTATAATATCCGGAGAGGTTCTGCAGGAAGAGATTATCAAAAGAATAATAAGTGCTAATAGAGACTCAATAAATTTCATCACCACTCTGGCATCCTGCCTGGTCGTTCGTTCCTCACTGCTCGGCATGCATCCTGCCTGGTCGTTCGTTCCTCACTGCTCGGCATGCATCCTGCCTGGTCGTTCGTTCCTCACTGCTCGGCATGCAACCTGCCTGTTCCGACAAGAAACACCTCGAAAGACTCCTTCCTGCTTGCTTTCGGCTTAAAGATTTTTGCTGTTTTAAATTCAGTCTTCATAATGTCAATCAGCTGATGTTCATCCCCGCCCTGAAATATTTTAATTACCAGATTCCCCCCGGATTTCAGATTCTTAAGGGCAAAGTTTAAAACATCCTCCGCAAGGTTATACGATCTTCCTGTATCTACTGTTCTGTTTCCTGTTGTTGACGGGGCCGCATCACTGATAACTGCATCATAGGGACCTGTTTTTACAGCCGTTTCCTGAAAGTTTTTAGAAAAAGCATCATCTTTAAAAAATTTCAGATTACTGCATTTAATATCTTTTCCAGGCTCTTTAAGATCCACAGCGGTAATACTGCCGGTCCCTTTTAATTTTCTGCAGACATAGAGAGTCCAGCTTCCAGGTGATGCACCTATATCAAGGATATTATTTCCTCTTTTTATAATCCGGAATTTTTCATCAATTTCTTTTAGTTTGTATACCGATCTGGCAGGGTAGCCTTCCCGCTGTGCCTGGAGAGAATAATGATCCGGTTTATCCCGCATATTGACTTTTCCTCATGCTTATGAATATCTCTAGATATGGAAGAGTTATACAATAATAGACTTCTGAAGGTTGAAAATCAACTTAAAAAAGCCTTCCCTTTGGAAATAAACAGAGAATGGGTGCAGATCATTTCCAGCGAAAAAAATCCTCTTGGCAAGATATCTGAGTATAATGCATTCTGTAAACCGGCCAGAGAGCTGTTAAACAGGGGCGGTAAAAGATGGCGCCCTGTACTTATGATGCTCTCATGCGAACTCGTTGGAGGAGGCGAATCCGCCCTGCCCCTTACACCACTGGTTGAATTCCCCCATAATGGAAGCCTGGTAATTGATGATATTGAGGACAAAGCAGAATGGCGAAGAGGCGGTAAGGCAGTACATCTCATATATGGTGATGACTTAGCCATCAATGCAGGAAATCTGCTGTACTACATGCCTACAGCTTTGATTGACAGTTCTGATCTGCCCCCGGACAGGAAACTTTTGCTGTACCAATACTATGCAGAGAATATGCGGCGCCTTCATTTTGGACAGGGATTTGATATTCTTTGGCATAACAGACCAATTGTTCCTGATCCGGATGAATATGAGCAGATGTGCCGTTTTAAGACAGGAGCCCTGGCACGAATGGCAGCCCAGGCTGGTGTTATAACTGGTGAAGGGACTTTGGAAGAAGCAGAAATTCTTGGTACAGCTTGTGAAAGAATGGGAGTAGGTTTCCAGATTATGGATGATGTTGTAAATCTTACAACAGGGAATCCCGGTAAAGGAAGAGGAGATGATATTGTTGAAGGCAAAAAAAGCCTTCCTGTAATCTATCACCTGAAAGATAACCCTGAAGATATAGAGAAGATAAATACTCTTTTTACAACAGCGAAAGAAAAGGGTTTTGAAAAAGCAAGTAGTGAAATAGAAGAAGCGATTGAGTTGATAAAATCATCCGGAGCTCTGGAATCAGCAAAAAACAGGGCGCAAACACTGATGAATCTATCTGCTAAAACAATTTTAGATCAGTTTGGAAAATCAGAAGCTGCAGATTTAATTGTTTATATGATTAAAAATTTTGCCTGATGTCATTGACGGTTGACAAAAAAAAAACTATTTTCTAGGGATGAAGAATTCAATTATAAACCGACAGTTTCCCTATACCTTCTCATCTGTGACTTTTTATCTAATTGGAATAAATATTATTTTTTATATGATAAGCTATATTTACCCCAGATCTGTTTTTTATACAGCCATGATCCCGGGACTTGTCATTGAAAGATTATATATCTGGCAGTTTGTCACTTACATGTTTACCCATGGAGGGTTTTCTCACATACTATTCAACATGCTGGGACTCTTTTTCTTTGGAATGCAGGTTGAAAGAAGGGTAGGCAGCCATGAATTTCTCCTTTTTTACCTTCTTACCGGTACTCTGGCCGGAATTCTTTCATTCATTATTTACTATTTAACAGGATCTTATAATGTAATCCTCCTTGGAGCTTCAGGCTCAATTTTTGCAGTGCTCTTTGCGTTTGCAGTATATTTCCCCAATGCACAAATCTACATAATGGGTATTTTTCCGGTAAAAGCTCCCATACTTGTTATCGGATATACAGTTATTGAACTCTTCAGCCAGGTAACCAGTGCCCGTCTTGGTGTTGCCCACCTTACACACCTTGCTGGTTTTGGATTTGCATATCTTTATTTTGTTATCCGACTTGGGATTAACCCAATTGAATCATTTAAACGACGCGGTCCCGGAGGCGTGTGGAGGAAGTGATCTGCACTCTATGAATATCAACAATTCTAATTTTTATAAATATCAAAATAAGAATTGCTCTAAATTCAGATTCCAGGTCTCTTTTTCTGCTATGGCATTACTATTATTTTTTCTCAGTCAGAATATTTTCGCCTTAAGCGGAACAGACGACTTTATAGATCTGGATCTATGGACTGAAGTTACAGAAACAATTCCAGTTATTGACGAGGATCAAAAATCATATCTGTCTAATGATGAAATCTCAACCCGTATTCTAAAAGATGCTGCCTGGATTCTTTCCGGTATGATATACGGCTTTGATATCATCTATACCCCCCTGGATCTGTCAAGAAATGTAGATGAATATCTGGAAGTTACCCCGATTGCTTCTATTCCATGGGGTGACAAAAATCTCGAGATAATTGATACATGGACTGATAATGGGAAGTTTTCGCTCCAGGTTCGTTACTTTATGGATGAAGCCCAGATAACAAGAATAGAATTGTGGAAAAGCAATCTCTTCCCCAATGCCGAAGGGATGGGTACCGTTTCGATATTTTCGGGACATCATGGCAGGGTAGAATCTATTAAAACAGGTATAAAAGAAGCTCTCCGAAATTATCTCCGAAGCAGGATAACCAATAAACCCAGAGAGATTAACTGCAGAGTACTACTCGCTGAACCACCCTACACCATTTTGGATGCAGGGGGATACAAATCCAGAATAAAAATTACAATCAAGTTCACTGAAATCATTCCATACTTGTATTATTGAATGAAAAGCACGAAGCATCGTGCAGCTACCCGTTAGGGTTGGTTTCGTTCCGTAATCTTGCAAATTCAGGTTTAATAATATCGTATATTATTTTTATTCGCTCATCATGATGGATAAAAGCTGATTTCATTGCATTCAGGGTTAGTTTTTCAAGATCCCGGAGATTAAGATTATAATGCTTTACAGCCAGAGATATTTCCTTTGTTAAACTTGTATTGCTCATAAGTCTGTTATCTGTGCATAAAAAAACTCTGAACCCGTTCCTATAGAAGAACTGAAATGGATGCTCATCAAAATTTTTTGTAGCTCCTGTCTGTACGTTTGAAGAGAGACAAATTTCCATTGGGATTCTTTTATCTCTTATGAAATTTGAAAGAGATCCCATTTTTTCTATTCTGTTACCCTGAATTATGATATCCTCAATAAGTCTTGTGGCATGTCCAATCCTATGGGCTCCGCATATCTGTACAGCCTGCCATATCGATTCAATTCCAAAAGCTTCACCTGCATGAATAGTAATATTAAAGTTTCTATTTCTTATATATTGGAAAGCATCAATATGCTTTTTAGGCGGATGCCCGTTTTCATCTCCAGCTATATCAAAACCAACTACACCTCTGTCTCTAAAAGCAACTGCCAGTTCTGCAATTTCCAAAGATATTTTTACATCCTGATCCCGCATTGCACAGAGTATTAATCCATACCTAACACCAGTATCCTTCTTACCTCTTTCCAGTCCCTTCAAAACAGCCTCTACAACTGCCTCCAGATTTAAGCCTTTCTGCTGATTCAGAATAGGGGCAAACCGGATCTCAGAATAGACAACATGCTCTTTGCTGTGTGTTACAAGATGCTCATATGCTATTCTCTGAAGAGCCTCTTCTGTCTGCATAACAGAGAGAGTCACACCAAAACCTTCCAGATACAAAGCCAGATTCTTTCGATCAGAGCCTCTCTGAAACCATTTTGCCAGTGCATCTGCATTTGTTTCAGGCAATTCTACTTTATATTTCTCCGCCAGATCAATAATAGTCTGAGGCAATACACTTCCATCAAGGTGATCGTGCAGTTCTACCTTGGGAATTTTCTTAATCATTTCCTGTGTTACCATGGGTCTATACTAATATCTTTTGGTATAAATGTATATATGGCGCGTTGCCTCATCAAAAATCTAACCGAAAAAAAGTAATGCCTCACGAATAAATCTAACCGTAATATACCCCAAAGGCTTAAAAGGGGGAAAAGGTGAGGTTTATTATGCATGAACGAATAGCTCTGACAGATAAGTATG
>JAUVLL010000126.1 GCA_030600745.1 Spirochaetaceae bacterium
GGTTTGTTTTTAATACGATACATAACACCCAGGCAAAAACACCAATAGAAAACTTTGTAGCTATGCTTAATGCAGTGAAGGAATTTAACGGGTAGATTTCACTTTGGTTTTATTAAAAAAGACCTTTGTCACATCAGGAGATGACCGGCTGCTCCTTCGGGTTCTGTATAAATAAACAAATAAAATGTGATAATAGACAAATATTTCACATTTATACAGTGGTAAAATACCTTTAAGCAGGAGAATAGTTATGAGAAATAAAATTAAAGTAGGTATTATTGGGCTTGGTTTTATGGGGACAACCCATTTCCAAATTCACCAGCAGCTTGGAAAATCAGAAATTATTGCTGCCAGTGATGTGGATGAGAAAAAGACGAGGGGAGATTGGAATAGTGTTGTAGGCAATATTGGCGATATGGATTACTCAAAACCTGTAGATATGAGTGGAATAAAAACATATACCGATGGGATAGAGCTTATAGCCAATCCTGAAATAGAACTGGTGGATATCTGTGTTCCTACATATTTACATGAAAAATTTGCACTTGCCGCTTTAAGGGCTGGTAAACATGTATTCTGTGAAAAACCAATAGGAAGAACTTTGAAAGAGGCCATACGAATAACGGAAGAAGCGGAAAAAAGTAAAAAGTTATTTTCCAACGGATTATGTGTCCGATACTGGCCGGAGTACAGACATGCCTTTGAGCTTTACTCTTCCGGTAAACTTGGCAGAGTAATTAGCGCGGTTTTTAAAAGGGTTTCACCCAGTATTCACGGAAATGCATGGGAAGACTGGTTTATGAAAGAGGAATTAAGCGGCAGTGCATTACTCGATCTACATCTTCATGATACTGATCTTGTTAGATATTTTTTCGGCAGACCCGTTTCAGTTACCTCCTTCGGTGTAAAAGGGTTTAGATCAGATAATGGGATAGACCATATTGTTACAAACTACGATTTTGGTAATGATACGCTTATAATGACTGAAGGAGGGTGGGATCCTGCAAAAACAACACCATTCGAAATGAGTTTTCAAATAGTCTGTGAAAAAGGAACAATCCGGTTTTCAGAACTTGGTTATAAAGTTATGTATGAAGATGGAAAAATTGAAGAACCAAAACCGGCTTTGGATAATCTGCCTACGGGATGGCATGTCGAAATTGATTATTTTCTTTCCTCCATATTAAATGGAACCAAACCGGATAAGTATCTAAGTACTGCTGAAATGAGAGATTCCATGGCAGTTGTTGAAGCTGAGGAATTATCAATTAAAGAAAATCGTTCAGTAAAAATAGAGTATTGAAGAGGGGGGGAAAAGAGTATGGGATATTTTAAAGCCATAAACTATTGGGTACTTGGCGGATTTGAAGGGGCAAAAACTCCTTATCAGGCAATAGATGATGCCGGAAATTTTGGTCTGGATGGAGTTGAATTAACCTTCGGTGACTGCCTTAAAGAAGATATTGCAGAAAAAGAGTGTAAGAAAATAGTAAGTTATGCTGATAAAAAAGGAGTAGGTTTAAAAACACTTGCTGCCGGATTCTACTGGGGCTGTTCTTTAGGATCCGATAATTCGGAAGAAAGAAATAAAGCAATCAGTTTTACACAAAAATATATAAAAGTCGCATCCTGGCTGAATGTGGACAGGATCCTTGTTATTCCCGGTGCTGTTGATGTTGCATGGGATGAATCCAGACCGGTAACTTCATATAAAAGCGTATGGGAAAACTCTACTGATTCAATAAAACAGATATTGAAAACTGCAAAAGAGTATAAAGTAAACATCTGTCTGGAAAATGTATGGAATAAGTTTCTCCTTTCACCAATGGAGTTTAAGTTCTATTTAGACCAGTTTGATTCAGAGTTTGTGGGGATATATTTTGATGTTGGCAATGCTGTTCTGAACGGGTATCCTGAACATTGGATAGAAATTCTGGGAGATAAGATCAAGGCAGTTCATTTTAAGAACTTTAAAAGGGATGACTGCGGCGGTGTCCTTCACGGTTTTGGTGAAAATCTTCCTGAAGGTGATGTAAACTTTAAAAATGTTCTGAATGAACTTGAGAAAGTGGGATATAACGGCCCAGTTACGGCGGAGATGATACCATTTTCAAGACTTCCTGATTTGGTGCTGCCGGATATGGATTTAGCTCAAAAAACCGCGAAAGATTTGATAAAACTTCTTAAGTAGTTGATGCTCAATGTTTACAAAAACAAATCTTGCGATTATCGGTTACGGCTATATGGGGGGGATATACAAGAAGGCTTGTTTAGAACTATATGATCAGAAAAATATAGAGACCTATTACAAGTATGATTTCCCCGGAATGGTGAAGGGGTTTAGACTTAAAGCAGTTGTTGATATAAAATTTTCTGAATCCTGGTTTAGTGAAGAAGATGAAATATGGTTTTTTAATAATATTGATCAGATGTTAAGACAATTGGATCTATCGATAAATACTGCCGTTATTTCAACGCCAATAAGAACACATTTTGATATAGCAAAAAAATTAATTTCAAATAATATATCTTTGCTTATTGAAAAACCGGTATGTGAAACAGCAAAAGAAGTTAAAGAACTAATAGCCTTGTCAAAAAAGTATCAGGTAAGGATTATGCCCGGACATGTGGAGCGCTACAATCCTGTTACCCTGGATGCTGCCGAAGCTGTTAAATACCGAATGTATGGAAAGGTTGTAAATTACAATTTTCTCAGAGCAAGCTCAAAACCGGAAAGGGTGAGTGATAGTCTGATTATAGATAAACTTATTCATGATCTGGATCTTGTGCAGTGTATTTTCGGTAAATATAAAATAGCGGATATAAAGATAAATAAAGTTCAGGGTGAAATTATGGAGTGTACTGTTTTTACCACTCATAAAAAAGGATATCAGGGGGAAATTGTTTCTTCATGGCTGTCTTTGGAAAAAACACGTAAGGTAATAATTAACTTTGAGCGCGGTAGTATGGATGGTGATCTGATTGAGAAGAAAATTGAAGTTAACCGTTATATGGAATTGTCAAAACAGATTTCAGGATACAGGAATAATCAGATTAAGGATCAGCTTGTGGATTTTATTGCATTTAAAAACAAGCTGATAAAAACCCTTGTTAATATGAAGGATGCTTTGCAGGCAGCCTATTCGATAGATGAAATAAACAGGAAAATTGAGAATGAAATTTAAAACAGGAATATTACTGGACAGCCTTAAGATGCCATTTGAAGATGCTCTTAGGGTTGCATATGATGCTGGAGTTGATGGGATACAGTTTTATGCTGCATCACATTATATGGCATCTGTGGATTTTGATTATAAATCTGCAAAATCTTTACATAAAAAAGTGGGGGAATATGGTCTTGAAATATCTGCATTATGTGGTGATCTTGGAGGTCATGGCTTTGAGATAAGAGATGAGAATTCGTATAAAATTAAAAAAACCAAAGACATTATCGATTTTGCCAGTGAGTTGGAAACTGGGATTATTACGACTCACATTGGTGTTGTATTAGATGATGACGCTGACCATAATCAAATCATGGGTGAGGCATTGCAGGATATTTGCAGGTATGCAGAGAAAGCGGGAGTTTATATAGCAATTGAGACCGGACCTGAAAAATCTGAACTTTTAAAAAAATTTATTGAGGAAACCGGAGAGGCAAATTTAAAAGTTAATTTTGACCCGGCAAATCTGGTTATGGTACAGGGAGAAAATACGGCTGAAGCTGTATTAAATCTTAAAGATTATATTGTGTACACTCATGCTAAAGACGGAAAGATGGTGACCCAATGTGATCCTGTTTTAATATACAATGCATTTGCAGAAAATAATCCTGATAATATAAATATTGATGATTATTTTGTGGAACTTCCCCTTGGCATGGGAGAAGTAGATTTCTCTGAATACCTGAAAGCACTGGAAGGAATTGGATATTCAGGTTACCTGACAATTGAACGGGAAGCGGGATCTGATAGAATAAAGGATATTACAGAGGGAGTGATTTTTCTTAAAGGAGTAATGGAATGAGAAAGATAAGCATGGTAGCACCTGGATGGTGGGATTATACAACTTTGGATGGGAGTATACTGAATGATGCGGCGAAACTGACGGTTGAAAGTCTTGCCGGATTATCAAGACCGGGATTCAAAATCTCATACTATGACACTCTGGAAGAGTTTTATCTTGCGGAAGCTCTTGAGTATATCATCTCATGGATGAAAGCAACCAGCAATGATCCTGCTGGAATATGCGGTCCTGTAGGGCCTACAGAACAGCTGCCCCTGGTGGCCAGAATAGTTAATGATCTGGAACTGGATATACGCAATGGTCATTTTTGGGGAATGGACGAATGGTATGTTGATGGAAAGGCTGTGTCTCCTCGGCATCCTTTAAGTTTTGCAAAAGCGGATATGGACTTATGTTTTTCAAAGATAGATAAAAAACTAAGAATGCCGGAAGAAAATTTGCATTTTCTTAATCATGAGAATATAGAAGAATATTCATCCTCTTTTGATAAATATAACTGTGTTGTTATGCAGGGGGGACAGGGTGAAGTTAAGCACTGGGCTTTTAATGATCCTCCAAAGAGAGAAGGTAAATATATTGATGCTCCTCCATCACCCCAGGAGTATAGAAAACAGGGGGCAAGAATAGTTGAACTCCATCCTATGACGATTATACAAAACGCAAGGACTTCCGGAGGAGGAGTTGTTTCCAATATACCTGCAAAGGCATTGACTGTAGGTCCTGTGGAGACCTGGAAATCAGGAAAAGTATCAATCTGGCACGCAGGGTCTCATGATAATCCATTTGGAATGAGGCTTACATCCCTCATGATCTCAAAAAAGATACCGGATTCCTCCGTTCCCATGTCGCTGCTGGCCGATCATCCTGATGTACATTTTCACTTTTACCGGGGTGGGATTGGTACCTGCGAAGCAGAGATGCATTAAAGCTGTCTCACCTGCAGTTGCCTTGAGAATATATTTAACCAGTTTTGATATATAAGGAGACAGTTTAATGAACAATGATTTTCCCATGTGGCCTCAATTTGCAGAAAAGACATTGATCGATATTCAGGAACCAATCAGGACCGGGCAGGTAAACTATTGGACAGGAAAAAAGGGGATGGAGTTCGAGAAAGCTTTTGCTGAATGGGAGGGTGCAGATCATGCTGTTTCCTGTACGAATGGTACTGCTGCACTTCATATAGCAATTTCGAGTCTGAATATAGGTCCGGGAGATGAAGTTATCGTTCCTTCCTATTCATTTATTGCCTCATCTTTTTCAATAGTTCAGGCCGGGGCCATCCCTGTATTCGCTGATGTTACTGAAGATCACACCATAGATCCAGGAGAAATCAAGCGTTTAATTACTCCGCGGACAAAGGGAATTGTGGTTGTCCATCTATATGGTATTATTGCTGACATGGGGCAGATATTAGAGATAGCCAGTGAGTACGGCCTGAAGATAATAGAAGATTGTGCTCAGGCTATCGGAGGATATTATCTTGATAAACGGGTAGGTACCATCGGCGATGTGGGTTGTTTCAGTTTCTGCCAGAGCAAGCATTTTACTACTGGTGGTGAAGGTGGAATGGTCGTTACCAATAATGAAAATCTCGCATGGGAATGTCGTTCTTTCCGCGATCATGGATATGATGTGAAAGAACGACTTAACCTCCTTGCAATGGAAGAGAAGCTTCCATATATTCATAAGCGCGTTGGATTCAATTACCGTATGACAGAGATCCAGTCGATTATAGGATTAAATGAGCTTGCCCGATTTGACAGCTGGAATATGAAAAGACGTCTTCGGTATGCGAAGATGTATGACAAAGCATTTATAAATTTTAAAGGTATAAAAAGTATCCCATACAATACCGGAGAGCGGAGGAATGCCTACTGGTGGTATCCCATGCTCCTTGATCTTGAAGTACTGGATATTGAAGCAGAAGCATTCTGTAATAAACTCACTGCCCGGGATATTCCCTGCTATGGTATCCAGTGGCCGGAGGCATACGAGGAGCAGGCATTTAAAGAGCAAAATGGATTTGGTTCCGTACAGTTTCCTTTCCAGTCAAAAGAGTATGGAGATCCGGAGACCCTCGACTACACAAAGAATTCGTGCCCTGTAGCAAGAGGATTGCGAAAAGAAACGGTTAGTCTTTTCCTTCATCCCAGCTGGGAGCCTTTGCATATTGAACATTGTATTGAAGGGGTTAAAGCTGTTATTGAAGAACATTGTAAAGGGTAATATTGATTTATAAGAGGGAGGAGATATTAGAATGTCACATAAGAAAAAAGTTCTCGCTATTCACTGCCACCCGGATGATATTGAATTTATGATGGCAGGAACTCTGTTCCTGTTAAAAAAAGCTGGTTGTGAGCTCCATTATATGAATCTTGCCAATGGATGTTATGGAAGTGCTGTGTATTCCAGAGAGGAAGCAATACATGTGCGTAAAAAGGAGGCAATAAATGCAGCAGCTTTTCTTGGTGCAGAATTCCATGATAGTTTAGTAGATGACCTTAATGTTTTTTATAATCAGGAGCTTATTAAAAGAACAATGGCGGTCATAAGGCAGATTAAGCCCGATATTTTGCTTCTCCCTTCGCCGGAAGAATATATGGAAGACCACATGAATACAAGTAGAATAGGGGTTACTGCAGCATTTTGCAGAGGAATGCCTAATTATATTTCCATTCCCCGGGTACCTGCTATTGCAATGGAGATGGCAGTTTATCATTCTATGCCCTACGGTTTGGCTGATGGACTGCGTCGAAAGATAATACCTGATTTCTATATAGATATCGAAAGTACTATTGATGAAAAAACAAAGATGCTTGGTTTCCACAAGAGCCAGAAAGAATGGCTTGATAAAAGCCAGGGGATCGATTCCTATTTAAAAACAATGCAGGAGATGAGTGCAGAAATGGGGAAGAATTCTGAAAAATACAGATATGCAGAGGGTTGGAGGAGACATTCCCATCTGGGTTTTTCTTCGAAAGAGATTATGCCTCTGGAAGAGATTCTTAAGGATTATATTAGAGATCTGTTGTAAGGAGATAGTTTTACATGAATACATTAACTAATTTTCTGGATGTTTTTTTCAGCTTTAAACCTTATGTGATGCTTCCTCTGTTTATGCTTGTAATTGCTCTTATTGTAAGAATGAAGATTTCTGCCGCCCTTCAATCTGCATTAAAGCTGGCCGTCGGATTTGCCGGTGTTTTTATTGTTTTTGCATTTTTTGTTGACAATATTAAGCCTGCAGTAGAGTCAATCATGATAGTACGGGGGCTTTATTTCCCTGTTCTTGATGTGGGATGGCCTCCTCTGGCTGCAATAACCTGGGGATCACCAATAGCACCCCTGTCTATCCCCCTGATAATAGTGATAAATATTGTTATGATCGCAACGAATACAACAAAAACTGTCTATATCGATATGTGGAATTTCTGGCATCTTGCGCTTATGGGAGCGTTTGTCTTAAGTTCAACGGATAGTTTCCTGCTTGGGATGTCTGCGGTTGCCCTTATTACCATTTACAACATTAAAATGGCCGACTGGACTGCTCCTCACGTGGAACTTGAAGGTGGATTACCGGGTGTTACCATATCCCCCATTTCAGTTGTAGGGCTTCTTCCTTTTTTTGTAACCATGGACTATATCTATGATCGGATACCCGGATTTAAGAATCTAAAGTACAACCCTGAAAAGGATGGTGGTTCTATAGGCCTGCTTGCAGAACCGATGATTATTGGTGTTATTATAGGGTTGCTGCTTGGTGCTGCAGCCGGTTATTCAGTAAAACTGATTCTTGAGTTAAGCATCCATCTGGCAGCAGTTATGTTTCTTCTTCCTAAATGCGGAGGTCTGATCGGTGAGGGGATTAGTCCTGTGTCCCAGGCACTGAAAGAATGGATTCAAAGTCGTTTCCCGAAGAAGCATGAACTGTATGTTGCTGTAAATCCCGAAATTTTAATGAGTAATAAATCTGTTATGATATCAGGACTTGTATTGATGCCTATTGCCCTTGCAATAGCTCTTGTCCTTCCAGGGAATAGAGTTCTTCCTCTCGGGGATCTTCCTAATCTGATTTCTATAACTGCAGTAACTGTTCTTGTGAGCAGGGGCAATGTTATAAGAAGCATAGCTACAGGAATTCCTATTGTCGTAACTTTTCTCCTTATTTCATCCAAACTTGCAGGTTTAATAACCAGGCTGTCTGCTGAAACAGGAATTACCTTCGGGGCAGGTCAGGAGATAACGGCCTTTACAGATGGAGGAAATCATATTCGTTTCTATCTTCTCTACCTTTTTCAGGGTAATTGGGTTGCAATTGCTATTATTCCGGTTATTTTCGGTATGATGTATCTGGGTTACCATAGAGCTTCAGTTTTGCGAAAAACCGCGAACGTATAAATCTGATCAATGCTCTTGCGGATGATCTGATCGATGGATGCAAT
>JAUVLL010000017.1 GCA_030600745.1 Spirochaetaceae bacterium
CCAACTATTACGATGGGTTTTAATACGGGAACCTCTTCCCCTTCAGGATACAGGATTTTTAAAATAACTCCTGCAGCAGAGGCTTCAACATCAACTGCGGCTTTATCTGTTTCCACCATACAGATAACATCTCCAACAGCAATAGTATCTCCCTCATTTTTTAACCATTCGGTTATTAAACATTCTTCTACAGAATTACCCAGCTTCGGCATTACAATCTGATCAGCCATAGATACTCCTTTCAGCCTTATATTTACATATTACTTATCTTTTACTTTCATTTATGTTTCTATTATATTTCTTTTTTGCTTTTTTTGACAAGATTAATATATAAGAAAAACAGTTTTTTCTTTATATATGGAGTAATTTCCTTAAATTTTTAAAATAATCCAAAAAAAATGCAGGCGAAGGCACATAGGCCAACCCTGCGTATAAATTAAAATTCCTGAATAATCTCTATAAATTATTTCCAGTATTTCTCCATTCGTTTTCGCAGGGAAGCACGGTATCCATCCCAGTCAGTTATCGGCTTTTTTGCTATCCCTTCATCACATGCTGCCTTTGCAACTGCAACTGCCTCCCACTCAATAACTCTTGGGTCAAAGGGTTTTGGTACTATATAATCCCGTCCAAAAGAGAAAGTACTGCCTTTATATGCTCGTGTTACAATATCCGGAACATCTTCTTTTGCCAGTGCAGCAAGAGATTTAGCTGCTGCAAGTTTCATTTCCTCTGTAATATCTGTTGCCCCTACATCCAAGGCTCCGCGAAAAATAAAAGGGAAACCGAGAACATTGTTTATTTGATTAGGATAATCGCTTCTGCCTGTTGCCATTATTACATCCTCCCTGGTAGCTTTTGCAAGTTCGTAAGTTATCTCCGGATCAGGGTTTGCCATGGCAAATACAATGGGATCATTACTCATGGAAAGGAGCATTTCCGGAGTAACACAATCTTTGACGGAAACTCCCATAAATACATCTGCATCCTTCATTGCATCAGCCAGAGTTCTGGTATCTGTATCGTTCGCAATATACTCCTTCTCTGGGGTCATCCGTTTTTTACGGCCCTTATAAATTACACCAATGCTGTCACACATAATTAGATTTTCTTTTTGTATTCCAAGAGATATAAAAAGTTTTGCGCATGACATACCAGCAGCTCCTGCACCGCTAAAAACAACTTTTGTTTTGGTAATATCTCTTTTAGTTATTTCAATTGCATTCAGTAACCCCGCAGAGGAGATTATTGCTGTACCGTGCTGATCATCATGAAAAACAGGAATATTGCAGATTTCTTTCAATTTCTTTTCAATATAAAAGCATTCAGGTGCTTTAATATCCTCAAGATTAACCCCTCCGAATGTCGGTTCCATTGTTTTAACAATATCGATAATTTTGTCGGGATCTTTTGTATCAAGTTCAATATCAAAAACATCAACATCTGCAAATCTTTTAAAGAGAACTCCCTTTCCTTCCATAACAGGTTTACTGGCCAGAGCTCCCCTGTCACCAAGACCAAGTATTGCAGTTCCATTGGAAACTACAGCAACAAGATTACCTCTATTTGTGTAATGGTATGCATCCTGTTCATTCTGTTCTATTTCAAGGACCGGAGCTGCAACTCCCGGTGTATATGCAAGAGCCAGTTCTTCTGCTGTTGAACACGGTTTTGTAGGCACTACTTCAGTTTTACCAGGCATATCGTTCATGCAGTGGTAGTCCAGAGCTTTCTTTTTCAACTCATCCATTTTTCTCTACTCCCAATCAAATTTATAATTTAGGTTCCAGCGATCCCGCAGCTCTACCATCTGCTTCTGTAAAACAAGTGGTACCGGACAACCATGTTCCTTTCGATACTGCCAGGCAACCCATTCCTTTTCTCCAGCTGTCCAAATTCGTTCAGCTCCAGGTGCTTTCTTTGACTTTCTTAAATCCCGCATAATAGTACCTGCAATTTTCTTAAAAATTGGAAGGCCCATAAAATTGTCTATATTAATTGCAATAAAGAAATGTCCCAGTGGATACGGTATTCTCTTTCCTTCCTCATCAAATCCATTCAGATCTTTCATAAAAGAACCGTCCTGAAGTGCGGCAGATAATACTTCCACAACTGTAGCATATCCATAACCCTTAAATCCGGCAGTTTCTTCTCCCAGACCTCCCAATGGTGCCAGTGCAGCTTTTCCTTTGGTAAGATCCACAAGAATTTGTTCTGTATCAGTTCTGGTTTCTCCATCCCTGCTGATAACCCATCCGGGAGGGAGTTCCTTTCCTGTCCGATCGTACATCTCAATCTTCCCTCTCTGGGAGACAGAAGTGGCAGCATCCAGTACAAAAGGGAAGTCCTCATCTGTAGGAAATCCAATTGTAAGAGGATTGGTTCCAAGCATATTCTCCACACCATGGGTAGGAGCAATAGAGGGACGTGCATTGGTTCCTGTAATACCAATCATCCCGGCATCCGAAGCCATAGTGGCCCAGTATCCGGCTATTCCATAATGAGTGGAATTACGTACAGCTACCATTCCCATTCCATATCTTTCTGCTTTTTCAATGGCCATTTTCATAGCTTTGTTTGAGACAACATGTCCCATACCATTGTTACCGTCAAGAACGGCAGTAGTTTCAGTCTCTTTTATAACGTCTATTTTAGTTTCGGGATTCAAAATCCCCCAGTCGATTCTATCCAGATAGATTGGTTTTAACCGGCCAATACCGTGTGAATCAATACCTCGTTTATCCGATTCTATAAGTACATCTGTAATAACATCAGCATCTTTTTCAGGAATACCGGCAGAAACAAGACAATCCCTCATAAAATTCTCCAACATATCAAATCCAACCCATTCACAGCCTTTATAGGCATCAGCATACCCCATTAGTAAACTCCTTATATTGTATTAATCAGCAAAAACAGGAACAATAGTTATTCCGGTTTCTTCAAAATCAGGAAAAACAGAATCATCAAGCTTCCTGTCGGTTATCAGTACATCTATTACGGATATTGGAGCTGTAAAGAAACTGGCCACCCGGCCAATTTTTTTATGATCAGCCACAACTACAACCTGACCCCGTATTCGCTCCAGCATCATCCTGGTCAACGCTGCTTCCTGTTGAATCGGAGATGTCATTCCGGCTTTTACAGTAAGACCATCTGTTCCAAGTATCGCACGCGTGGGCATAATTTCACCTAACACCCGGGAAGCAAAATCTCCCACAGTACAGCCTGACTGCCGCCGATACTGCCCTCCTACAAGAATCAAATCCAGTTCAGTATCTTCGGGTAAAGCCATAGCTGCGGCAATATTGTTCGTAACAACACGAATTCCCCTGCGATAGGCAAGATGAAGAATTACCTGCAGGGCAGTAGACCCTCCATTGATAAATACAGTTTCACCATCCTCAATAAGTTCTGCCGCTCTACGGCCGATAACCTCTTTTAAAGATCGGTTAGCCTGATCTTTGACACTGTAGGGTGATTCGCCCGCCACATAGTGAATTGCAAGAGCTCCGCCGTGAGTTCTTTCCAAACGGCCGTTTTTCTCCAGAATAACCAGATCACGGCGAATTGTCATTTCCGAAACATCAAACTGCTGACCCAAATTATCTACCCGAACAGCCCCCTGATCACTAAGAATATCCACAATCCTTTGTCGACGTTCAGCTGGTATCAAATTATTACTCATAATGATTCCTTATGTGCAATTTAGTTAGTTTTTATAGGCATGTCAACCATTTTCAAACATATTTAAACATTTTATAACATTATTTTGTTTTATTAATAAATGCCTTCATTATTAATTAATGTGGTAGTACAGGTAATAGCAGAGTTACAGAATAATATTTTTAAGTCATTTGAAATAATGGGAATTGAAGATTTGAATTGAATTAAAAAAGAATACAGGGGAAGACATACATAGATCTACCCCTGCTTAGTGAAACTGCCTTATGCAGCTTTGATTTTGATTGATCGTGGCTGTTTTTCAGGACTCTTTTCGATGCTGATTTTCAGAACACCGTTACTGAATGAACCGTTTATTGCTTCTGTGTTTGCATTTTTGGGAAGAATAAAGCTTCTTGAAAATGCAAATTCTCCTCTTTCTCTAAGCAGGTAGTGGTTCTCTTCTGTTTTTTCAGATTCCTTACTTTCAGTTTCTTCACTTATGGAAGATATAAGAAGTTTGTTGTCTTTGATCTTTACATCCACATCTTTTTCTGAAAGTCCCGGCAGTTCAACTTCAAAAACATAGCCTTCTTTACTTTCACTTATATCTACTGATGGATTCCTTCGGGTCCCCTTTTGATTCTCATCAAACAGATTATTTAACACTCTGTCAAAATCTCCAAAAAGGTTTACCGGTTTGTTTACTAAATATGTCATGTCACGCCTCCGCATTATTTATTTCCTATATACTATGTAGCAGGATTCGTGCCAACTTGTTATAATATCTGTAAATCGTTATGATGTAACGATTTACAAATATTTTTAAATACTGTTATATTTTTTGTTCTTCCAGATAATCATAATATGTGTCATTTTTTCCTTATGTGTCACAATAGCATACATAACGTATCATATTGACACATAAACAAAAAATGCAACACCCAAATATTAAACCGGAATAACACCCTTCTTTAGAATTATATTACCGTATTTTCTTGCCTCACCTGTCATTAAAACAGCATAAGCATTCCTGCTGCGCTCATAAAACTCAAAGCGTTCCAGTTTTGCAATAGGCGGAGTATCCGGATAATATTTGTCTATTACTTCCCGGTAGGAAGCTTCCACAGCAGGATCCGGTGTATCTCCGGCAACAACAGCCATCATTAACACTGGTTTGCTTACAAAAGAGTCCAGGGTAATAAGAGGCAGAATCCCATCCAGAAGGTCTGCAATACCTATTCCGTCAGCACGAATTACAAGTTTATTCATAGTGTCCCCGGGATAAAACGCATCGGCAAGAACTAGCTCATCACCATGGCCCATCTTATAAAGATAAAACAGAAGCTCGGGGCTTAAATATTTAGAAATACCTTTTAACATCTACTCCTCCCAATTCCTGGTATATTACTCCAATTTAATGTTTAAAACCATAGAGTGGACCAAAGTTTGCGCAGGCTCTGTAATCCGAACCTTCTTTATCCATTCCAAAAGAGGACCAGGCGGAAGGTCTGAAAATTCTATTTTCGTCCACATTGTGCATATTTACAGGTATTCGCAGTATGGCTGCAAGGGCAATCAGATCGGCTCCTATGTGACCGTAACTAATGGCACCATGATTGGCTCCCCAATTGGCCATAACAGAGTATACATCCTTAAAAGGACCTTTTCCTGTGAGGGAGGGAGCAAACCACGTTGTCGGCCATGTCGGATCTGTTCGCTTATCCAGAATATCGTGAACATCCTGCTCCACTTCCACTGTATAACCTTCAGCTATCTGAAGTACAGGCCCCTGTCCCTTCACCAGATTTATTCTGCTCATCGTAACAGGCATGTCACCTTTTGTGAGAAAATCCGAAGAAAACCCGCCGCCCCTGAAATATCCGAGATTTGCAGCACGGAATTCTGTGGCATCGAGACATTTTTTTACATCTTCCTCTGTAATATCCCAGAACTGTTTCATTACAGGTTTAGCGTCTTCAGTCATTTCCCCTGTACCGTCCAGAGTGGTTGATCCTGAGTTGATCAGGTGGATAAGTCCGCCTGAACCTCTGCCTGTCAGTGTTTTCCCTGTGGCTTTTTTAACAGCATCGGCACTCCAGTATGTTCGTACATCCGAAAATATCTGTGCTCTGCCTGTTAAAAGGTGGCCAAGGAGCATGCTTGCTCCATTTAAGCTGTCATTTTCCGTAGCAAAAACAAATGCCTCTCTTATCCCGTTCCAGTCGAATGAAGTGTTAAGAACGGTTTCCATAAAATCACCATTCGGCATAAAGTCTGTCCATTGCCTCTGCCCCTGAAAACCTGCTGCAATTGCATTATGTCCATGAGCTTCCTCTCCCCAGCCCATATCTTTTAAAACAGGGTTACCTACCATAAGATCTCTGGCAATAAGTGTCATTTTTACCGAGGTTTCCCACTCCAGATCTTTTTGTTCTCTGGAATGCCGATCTTCCGGCTTATTGGAATCCTCTCCCTCATGGCAGTTTTCTTTTGTCCATGCAATAGCCTTTTCAAACTCATCCTGATCGAAGATATCCAGATTTAATCTGCGGGTAAACTCACTCATATCCACATACTCATTCCGCATACCAAGATAATCCTGAAAGAAGTCCTCATTTACTACTGAACCTGCTATTCCCATGGAAACAGATCCAAGAGACAGATAGGATTTCCCTTTCATAATGGAGGCAGCCAGACCTGCACGAACAAAGCGCAGTATCTTTTCCTCTACATCCCCTGGTATCTCCGTATCGTCAGACTCAGTTACTTCTGTTCCATAGATACCGAAAGCTGGCAGTCCTTTCTGGTTATGCCCTGCAAGAACGGCAGCCAGATAAACAGCACCGGGCCGCTCTGTACCGTTAAAGCCCCAGACCGCCTTTGGACGGAGGGGATCCATATCCATTGTTTCTGTCCCGTAACACCAGCAGGGGGTTACAGTCAGTGATACGCCGACACCCTCTTTGTCAAACTTTGCAGCACAGGCCGCAGACTCAGCTACTCCGCCTATGGTTGTATCTGCAATAACACAGACAACCTTTTCCCCGTTGGGATATCTCAATGTTCCTGAAATCAGATCGGCAGCAGCTTTAGCCATATCGCAGGTCTGTTTTTCCAGAGATTCCCTTACTCCGTTCAGACGTCCGTCTATGGTCGGCCTTATTCCTACTTTCGGGTATTCACCCTGTAATCTATTTTCAGTATTCATATCTATCTCCTGTTTTAAAAATGTAATCGTTTACATTATAGGTTAACCAGAACTAAATTACAAGAAGGGTTGATACAAAACCTATCTCTTATTTTTCATTTTTCGTTTTTCATTTTTCATTATCTTCTTTCTTACCTCATTCTGGTTATTTTAAGATCAGTCTGAAGCCGGATCGTCCTGAATGGTACAGTTTTATCTCCTTCAATACGGTTTAAAAGAAGCTCTGCAGCCTTACTTCCTATCCCTTTAACAGGCTGGGCAACGGTGACACTTGCATAGCCCAAAATTGATGATAACTCCAGATCGTCAAAACTGCCGATTCGGGGGCTGCTGTCGGGATTGTACCCGTTGGCAATGAGATATTTTATAGCACCCATATGCATAAAATTGTTGGCAATAAATACCTGGTCAGGAGGATCTGGTAATTCCATAAGCTGTTTCATGAGTTTAAAACCACTATCTACATGAAAATTCCCAATAAGTACAAGTTTATTATCTTTAGCAAGTTTATACTCTTTAAGAGCCTGCAAATATCCTTCATAACGTTCTCTCGCATTGCTCAATTCAGGAGAACCCCCTATAAAGGCTATCCTGTTATGATCACGGGAAATAAGATAGGATACTGCCATATAAACACCCTTCTGATTATCAACTACTACTGCATCAGTGTTAAAATCTGAGGTTAAACGGTCAGCGAGTACAACAGGGATACCTGCATCTTTTAAAATAGAAAAATGACTTCCGGAATTTGAAGAAGGTATTACTATTACACCATCTACGCATTTTTCCACCAGCAGTTCTGCTCTGTGTATTTCCTCAACAGTCGATTCGTTGGTATTACAGATTATAAGGCTGTATCCGAAACCTTTAAGATACTCTTCAATACTCCGGGCAATGTTCATAAAAAAATCGTTTGCAATTTCCGGGGTAATAAGTCCGATAATTCCGGTGCGATTTGTTTTTAGACTTCTTGCTATGGTATTAACACGGTATCCACTCGAAGCAATGGCTTTAAGCACCTTATCTCTGGTTAACTGCCTTATACCTGTTTCGTTATTAATTACCCGGGATACTGTTGCGGTTGAAACCCCTGCGAGTTCTGCAACCTTTTTTATTGTCACTGCCATATCTGTACATCCGATGAGTATTTCCTAACACCCTCAAGGTAGAGATCACCACCGTAACAATCGTTAATAACAATTACCGGCATATCGCATACTCTAAGTTTTCGCAGCGCTTCAGGACCAAGATCGTCAAAGGCAATTACTTCAGCTTCCAGAATTGATTCCGACAGCAGCGCTGCAGCTCCTCCTGTAGCACCAAAATAAACGCCGCATTTTTCTACTATAAGATTTTTTACTTCTTCCGACCTGGGTCCTTTACCAATCATACCCCGCATGCCTGCCTTAAACATAACAGGCACAAAAGGATCCATACGATAACTGGTTGTCGGCCCGGCCGATCCAATAACCCGGCCTTCCGGAGCGGGAGAAGGTCCAACATAGTAGATAACGGAACCTGCTGCATCAAATGGGAGCTCTTCCCCGTTTCCAATCATCTCCTCGAGGCGTGCATGGGCCATATCCCTGGCTGTATATATTATCCCGCTAAGCAACACCTCATCCCCCATTCGAAGTGTTTTTATTACTTCCTCTGTTAATGGTGCTTCTACCCTTTTTTCTGTGTTACCCATCTATATAATCCTCGTTTTTACCCTGGCGGCGTTACACTGAATATTTACCGCTACAGGAAAGGTTGCAATGTGCCGGGGGAATACTTCGATAAACAGATCCAGAGCTGTTACCTTTCCGCCGAGACCGGCAGGGCCAATACCAAGTTTATTCACTTCCAGAAGCCATTTTTCTTCCATTGCAGCAATTTCCGGATCCCTGTTCCGCTCCCCGATTTTTCGAAGAAGAGACTTCTTTGCCAGAAAAGCAACATAATCAAAGGTCCCGCCAACTCCGACTCCAACAATAATTGGAGGACAGGGGTTTCCACCTGCTGTTTTTACAGTTTTAAGAATAAATTCTCTAACCCCATCCACTCCGTCTGAGGGCTTCATCATCTTTATTCGGCTCATATTCTCCGAACCGCCTCCCTTTGGCATAAGGGTAATCTTAACCTTATCCCCGGGCACCAGTTCTATATGTACAATTGCTGGTGTGTTATCCTGTGTGTTGACTGGCGAAGTAAGAGGATCCTTTACAATAGATTTTCGAAGATTCCCCTCTATATACCCTTCCCTGACACCCTGATTAACCGCATCCTGAACAATTCCACCAGTAAAACTTATGTCCATACCAACTTCCAGAAAAACAACTGTAAATCCGGTATCCTGACAGATGGGCAGATTAGTAAATTTTGCTATGTCCTGATTTTTTATAAGCTGCCCTAATACGGCCTTCCCCACAGGGGAAACTTCTTTCTCTATAGATGCAGTAAGTGCATCCCTAAGGTCGCAGTTGGCTATTGTGTTTGCTTCGATGGAGAGTTCTTTAACCGCCTGGGTAATTTCCCTAAGATCAATTCGTCTCATAAACTAACCCTAAGGCTTTTTTTATCATTTGTAAACGTACAATCAACAATAGCTGTATTTATTTCAATTAATATGAATAAGCCAATTGTTACTATTGCATAATAACAAAAAGGGCCTGTATAAAACAGACCCTTTTATTAAATTACACAATTTAAATCAATCGTAGATCAATCCGGCAATATCAGCATCGTCCATATTGTCTTTGTCATAGAACTTTGCACCGGTATCAACATCTGCAACACTTTCACCTTTGTAGGCTTTGTATGCAAGTTCAACTGCAAGATAACCGATCATATAGGGATCCTGGGTAATTGAACCAAGAAAGTACTGGTTCCTAACTGCAGCTTTCTGGGCAGCACCTGCATCAAATCCAACGGCAACGAGACCTTTGTATTTTGTTGCAAAATCTGCACCATCGTTGGTTGCAGCTAATAAACCTTTTACAGTTCCTTCATTTGAACAGAATATACCAAGGATATTTTCATCTTTTACTTTATTTAATACTGCCGTGGAAGCTGCTGCAGAATCTGTAGCAGATGCGGAAGCAGGAACAGCCATATAGATATAAACTTTATTCCCTCCGGTAGGATTTTTACTATCGATATATGCGGTATTTCCTGTAACCTTAAGATCACCGGCAGACATAGCTGTTTTTGAAATTATAAGATCTACCATAGTATCTCTAAAACCTTTTCCACGGCTTAAGAGTGATTCACCTGCAGCATCCTGATTCATAACTATGATTGTTACAGGATTAGCAGCAGTAGCCTTTTCAATATCACCCTTAATTACTGCAAACATCTTTTCTGCAGCAAGACCTGCAGCATTAAAATTGTCTGTAGAAGCATTTGCATAAATTACACCTGCAGGAGCATTGGGCACACCGGAGTCAAAACCGATAACCGGGATTCCCTTGCTTTTCAATTCTGCCAGCTGGTCAAGAACTGATTCCGTATTTAAGGCTGCAAGAGCTATAGCAACCGGCTTCTTTGCCATTGCATTATTAAGCATCTCTACCTGGTCCTGAACATCACTTTCGGAAGCAGGGCCTTCAAAAGTCATATCAACTGCGTACTTTGCCGCTGCATCTTTAGCACCAAGTTTAACCTGCTGCCAGAAATCATGCTGCTCACCCTTGGAAACCACTGCAATGTATGGTGTTCCATCATCTTTCTGACCCGCAGCAAATGTAGGCAGGGCAAAAACTGTCAGCAATACGAGTACCATTAGTACTACACCGATCTTTTTTGATATTTTCATATCATCCTCCTATAAATTAACCTGAAATAAGTTTTTTCCAGGCATTAAAACCTTAACAATATCTTAGTCCTTCTTAATTTTAACGGCTGATGCCTTTTCGTTTCTGTATATGTCAAGCAGGACAGCAACTATTACAACAATCCCTGTAAAAAATGTCTGGTAGTGAGCCTGAAGATCCATAGAAGGCAGCCCGGCACGAAGAACACTCATTATATAGACACCTATCAGAGTTCCGAATACAGTTCCAATTCCACCGGAAAGGGAGGTTCCACCAATTACTGCACCCGCAATTGCATACAATTCAAACCCCTGACCCTGGGCCGGCATAACAGTGGTGTAAACAGCAGCAAAGGCAATTCCACCAATACCTGCAGTTGCTCCGGCAACGACATAGGCCATCATCTCCCATTTTTTTACATCCACACCTGACAGTCTCGCTGCTTCCTTATTACTGCCAATTGCAAATATATAACGTCCCATTTTTGTTTTATTAAGAATTATATATGCAATAAACGCAACTCCAAATAGAACTATGGCTCCTGTTGGTATCGAGAAACCATCATCTCCTATATATTTAAAAATACTTTTAAACCAGCCATCTTCAGAAGCACGGGTGGGAAATGTAGCACTTCGTACATTGGCAACTATAGAACCAACTCCCATAGAAATCATCATAGTACCAAGGGTGGCAATAAATGGAGGAAGCTTTAAGCGGCTTACCAAAATACCATTAATAAATCCAAAAGCTACACCAACAGCCAAAATAAGAAGCAGAGATGCCCACATAGGCCATCCCCATGTTTTATACGCTGTACCACCGATTATAGCAGCACACATCATAACTGTTCCAACAGAAAGATCGATACCACCGGAAATAATAACAAAGGTTACACCTATTGCAATAAAACCAATGTAGTATGATGAATCAAAAATATTGACCATTGTGTCGTAAGAAAAAAAATTCCTGCCAAACAACCCGAAAAAGATATACAGAAGCACCAGGGCAGCCGGAGCCAGAATTCTCTGAAGCCCAATACCTTTAAAACTCTGCTCAATATTTCTTTTTTCTTTCAATTCTTCCATTATTTCTTACTCCTGACCTGGTAAAGTGGCATATTTCATTATTCTTTCCTGGGTTGCACCTTCGATAGGGAGTTCCCCTGTAATTTTTCCTTCACACATAACAACAATTCTGTCACTCATTCGAAGGATCTCCTGAAGTTCTGAAGAGATCATAATTATCGATTTTCCCTCTTTAACAAGCTCATTCATTAAAGTGTAAATTTCACTCTTCGCTCCTACATCAATACCTCTGGTAGGCTCATCAAATATAAGAATATCACTGTTTTTAATAAGCCATTTAGCAATTACAACTTTCTGCTGATTTCCACCGGAAAGGTTTTTTAAAAGCTGATCAAGAGATGGGGTTTTTATCTTTAGCTTATCTACGAATTCCCTGGTTACCTTTTCTATATGTTTTGCGTGTATAAAAAGACCATGTTCATACATATTATAGGAGGCAAGAATTGCATTATCCGTGACACTTAAACCTGTAGCAAGGCCATATCTCTTTCTATCCTCTGATAAATATCCGATTCCATGGGAGACCGCATCCATAGGGCTTGAAATATTTACAATTTTACCGTTTATCTTAATCCTGCCGCTTTCAATCTTATCGGCTCCGAATATTGCCCGGGCTGTCTCTGTTCTGCCGGCCCCCATTAAGCCTGCAAACCCCAATATTTCTCCCCTGCGGAGAGTGAAGCTTATATCTCTAACCATTCTTCCGGCATTAAGTTCATCTACCTGCAGTACAATCTCAGCATCGGCCGGCATATTACTTTCAGCTTTTGGTTCTTCATAGATAACCCGTCCAACCATCATGCTTATAATATCTTCTTTAGTAACATCCGTTGTATTTCTGGTTCCGACATATTCCCCGTCCCTGAGAACGGTTACCCTTTCTGTAATTCTATTAATCTCATCCATTCGATGGGATATATAGATCATACCGACACCTTTATCTGCAAGATCCCTCATAATAGTAAAGAGCTCATTTATCTCGGTTTCTGTAAGTGCCGCGGTAGGTTCATCCAGTATTAAAATCTTTAAATCATGGGAAACAGCTTTTGCTATTTCAACCATCTGCTGCTTTCCTACAGTTAAATTTCCAAGCATTTCAAGTGGATCAATATCCATTTTTAATTTACCGAATAATTCAGAACATCTATTATTCTGAATATTTTCATCGAGCAAAAGTCCGCCTAATTTTGTAGACTCCCTTCCAATAAATATATTCTGGGCCACAGTCAGGTGATCCATCATATTCAATTCCTGATGAATTATTCCAATTCCCATTTCAAGAACTTCTTTCGGATTTCCGGGAGTAAATGATTTCCCCATATACAAAATCTCTCCGGAATCTTTGGGATAGATACCAGTCAGAGCTTTCATCAGGGTAGATTTGCCGGCACCGTTCTCACCTACCAGAGAATGTATCTCCCCTTCATATAAATCAAAATCCACGCCCTTTAAGGCATGAACTCCAGTAAAGCGTTTATCGATATCTTTCATGGAAAGGATAAGATTATTTGTTTCCGACATTCCTGATTATCACCCGGAATTCTGAATTCCGAAATAGAGAATATTACGGAAAATGTTTAAAATATTCCGATTTTTATTTCTTACTGACCGGGAACAACAACTCCTGGTATTCCCGTTTAAACATATTTTCCTTTGTTATTAAAATTGAACCTGTGTCAAGAAATGTTTCGACCTTGTTTCCTTTAAGATATTCAACCGCTGTTTTTATACTTAGATACCCCATATTGTAAGGACGCTGTACAACTGTGGCTTTTATTATGCCCTCTTCCAGATATGCCAGCTCCCGAACTGAGTTGTCGAAACCAACAACAAAAATACGGTCAGAAGCCCGACTTTCATCAATAGCTCTTGCTACACCAAGAGTAGCCATTTCGTTAAGTGCAACTATTCCACCAATACTCTCATTTTTCAAAAGCTCCATGGTAATTAAATAGGCTTTTTCCGGCTCCACATCACAGAACCAGGTTCCAACAATATTCTCCCCCCCAAGAGCTTCCCTTACACCTGCTTCCCTGTCAATTGCAGTGGCAGTTTCCTTAATATGACTGACAATTGCAATGGATTTCCGGCTGTTTAACGATATAAGCCTTTCCATCTCTTCTCCAGCCTTTTCCCCTGCATCGATATTATTGGTTGCAATAAAAGATACAGGAATATCAGAGTTAACTCCGGAATCAATAGTAATTACAGGAATCCCAAGACTATCTGCTTTCTCAACTGAGGCCACAAGCCGTTTGTAATCATTGGCAGCAAGTACTATTAAAGGTGGTCTTTCATCTATTACTGCGTTCATTATATTGATCTGGCGATTTATCTCCTTTTCAAATCGCGGGCCGGAAATCCTGACATTAATTCCAAATTCTTTTGCAGCCTCATCAATTCCCTGTGTGGCAACCTCCCAGAAATCCATAGGCTGTCCCTCTATCGATTTTAGTACAATCCGGATAGGTTCAGACAACTCAAGTTCTTCAGGAGTATTCTGATTATAAAAAAATGACAGCACAATAAACAACACAAAGGCAGCTACAAGACTTAATAAAAATAAATACCAATTTTTCATAATACCTCCAGAGGCCTTGAAGGAATAAGAACAGTAATCCTTGTTCCTCCACCATCGGCAGGGAAATATGACAATCCAAAATCTTCACCGAAGTAGAGCTGTATACGCTCATGCACATTATGCACACCCATACCATACCTCGACAACCCGGAAGAATCAGTTGAAATATTAAGACTGCTATTCAGTTCCGCCATCTCACTTTTTGTCATTCCCTTCCCATTATCAATAACTTCCAGTTTTATATTCCCATCCTGTTCTTCACCGGTAATTCGTATTGTACCCTTGTGATCAACTTCTTTTATTCCATGATAAATAGCATTTTCAACAAGAGGCTGAAGAGTTATCTTGAGGATAGTACAGTTATACAGATCAGGATCTATTTCTATTGAATACTCAAATTTATCCTTATAGCGCATTTTTTGAATTGTCAAATAGGATTCTACATGAGCAATCTCGTCGCTGATTGAAATAAACTCCCTTCCTTTGCTTATACTTATTCGGAATAACTTTGACAGGGCCGAAGTCATAAGTACAACTTCCTTATTTTGCCCCATTTCTCCCATCCAGATTATAGAATCCAGGGTATTGTAAAGAAAATGGGGATTTATCTGTGCCTGAAGGGCTTTTAAGTCACTCTTCCGCTTCAATTCCTGCTCTTTTATGTTGGCATCCATCAGTTTCCTTACATGCCCAACCATTGTATCATATTCCCTGGCGAGTTCTCTAATCTCATCTGTTGCTTCAATCTGACCTACAAGCCTGAACTCTCCGGTGTCAACACTCTTCATAATCTCCTGTAATTTTCTAACCGGTTTTGTTATACCTGTCGAAATTCTGTTTGTTGCAAAACCGACAATCAGGAACAATACAAGCCCCAGAAATGTATACGAAATCTGAACATACTGCCAGTCTGTTACGATATCACTGTCATAGGTAACACTGATAATATACCAACCGGTAATGGACGAGGTTTCTATCATGAAGTATTTGCTGTCACTATGGTAAAATTTTTCTTCTGTACTGCCCAGAATAGAATAGATAGATTCAAGAGGTTCATTTCTAAGATTGCTATAGACAAGTTGTTGTGTAGGATGAAAAATATAATTTTGCTCAGAGTCAATTATGAAATTATACCCCTTACTTCCTACAACTAAAGACTGACAAAGATCTTTAATACGATTGAATTTAAGATCAACAAGCAGCACTCCGAGAGATTCATTCCGATTTGGAGAAAGTATCTCTCTGCTTAAAGAAACAACCCAGGAGTATCTACCGGCAACAATATTCTGAACATAAGAAGAAGAAACTGCCGTTTGCCCACCTGCATCAATAGCATCTCTATACCATTCTTTTTCTGATACATTCGTCCAGGGATTCAAAGCTGTTTCAGGGTCCCCTGCAATTACAGCACCATTATGACCAACAATAATAATATCCGAAATATCGTTTCTGGCCTGTATATAATTACCCAGTCTCTGCTGAATAAAGGAATATTCTGCAGATGACGGATCTTTTTCCTCCTGCAGGTACTCCAGCAATTGGACATCATTCTGCACGGCAAGTGAAATTTGTTCCATACCCTCAATATAAGAATCGATCTGTGTTACCAGTTGTCCCAGAAGGATTCTGTTATTCTCCAGAGTAGAGTTCCGTACAGTATTCATAGTAAAACGAAACGAAACAAGCTGCATAACAAAAACAGTTGCAAAAATCATTAAAGTAAAAATCATATAAATTCGGGATTCGAGAGTACCAAACCTTAGAGTTCTTTTCATTCTTTTAGGTTCCTTCTGTACTCCATTGGAGTTAGTCCTGTAGTTTTTTTGAATATTATCGAGAAATATCCGGGATCTGTAAAACCTGTTTTTTCAGCAATTTCATAACTTTTTGAATCGGTAGTTTTAAGGAGTTTCTTTGCCTCTTCCATTCTGGAAAGAGTAAGATATTCAATAAAAGTTTTACCTGTACCTTCTTTAAACAACAAGCTGAACTGACTAACCGACAGGAAAACATCATTACAAATTCCCTGTAAGGAAAAGCTGCTGTCTCCCTTTTTCTTTGCGATTATCTGTTTTGCCTTTTCTATTCTGGATTGTACAGCATCGTTTCTATGATCTTCAATTCGATCTTCGATTAAACCTAAAAGCTGCATAAAAAAGACTCTGGCCTGACCTATGGATTTGTGATTTCCAGGTTGATAAAGCAAAGCATCGTCACTTTCAGAAAACAGTTCCATCTCCTGAATAAAATTAAGCAGTACCAGATGAAGCCTGGTAAAGTAAAAAGAAACTTCCAGCACAGAAAGAATGTGCTTTTCCAGGTAAATGAAAATATTATCCATTGCCTGAATACCTGAACTTCGACAGCCGGATTTCAATTGATCTGATAACTCAGATGCCAGTTCCGAGAATCTTTCAGGAGCAATCTTTTTACGGTCTCTTACATCTTCAATGTAAAGTATTTGAGACAACCCAAGAACTCTGGAATAATCAACAGCATTACATGCTCCCCGATAAGATCTCGGCAATAAAGTGAGATTGTCTACTATCTTACCGCAACCAGATGATATCTGATCTCTTCCTACTCTCGATGCATATATATAAATTTTTTCAGACAGAGCTCTGGATCTGTGTTGAAGAAACCCCCTGTTATCCCCCTGAAGAAGAATTACCAGATCCTCAGTTCTGTTTGAAAGCAATTCTTCACCTGCTCCAAGTCCTGATTTGATAAATTCAGCAAGAGTAATCCGGTTAAGCTCATCCCATTCATCAGGGATAGATATAATACTAACCTGATAGTACCCTCCCTGATCATTCCACTGAAAATACTCCTTTCTTTTAGCAATAGTTTTATTATCAAGTTTACCGGAAACCAGTCGATACAAAAACCTTTCCTTTAAAAGAGGAAAACTCATCGCAAGCTTATCCTTCATAAGTTTATGCTGATCTTTCTGTTCCTTAAGAAAGTCCAGCTCTCCCTCTATACGGGACAGCACATGCGAGAGTTCATCAGCCGTTATAGGTTTTAACAGAAATTCTCTAACTTTTGTTTTAACAGCTTCCTGTGCATATTCAAACTCATCATATCCTGTTAGAAGAAGTACCATTACATCAGGATACTGCTCCTCAATAACCCGGCTTAAAGCAAGACCATCCATTCTGGGCATGTTGATATCTGAAATAACAACATCAACAGTATGGTCCTTCATAAAATCCAATACCTGGAGACCATTTTCGAATAACCCTGCTAACTCGAAATTATTCTGCCTCCAGGGGATGCAGGAGGATATTCCATCCCGGACAATTGCTTCGTCGTCTACAAATATTAGCTTATACATTGGGGCTGTTCCTCAAATATATCGACAATGGCGTTTATGGCGTCTTGCTGAAATTGCTGGTTGGGGTCGAAATGGAGTTTCATTTATT
>JAUVLL010000277.1 GCA_030600745.1 Spirochaetaceae bacterium
TAAGAAGGACCCTTTCTCCCTTCCCTCTTGCATCGAGTCTCTTCTGAGCAGATGCAGCAATAAATGCACCGCCAATTTGAAAAGGTGTAATAAGATCATTTTGCAGATGAGGTCTCCCTTCTGAAAATATAGTTAGATGATACTTTCCTTTTAAAAGGATGTTTACAGCCTCTTTTATAGGTTCAGAGTTGAAAGATTCTCTGTCTACAGAAAAAGAGCCTGCCTTCTGCATGACCCATTGGTTAAATTTACTTTGTCTGAAAAAAAGATCATATGCAGCCATGAAATTTGTAGTTACTCCAGCCTGACTTAATGCTTCTATAATTACCTGACTGTCACTATGAGTTGGGTGGTTCGAAAGGAAAATGAGTCTGTTCCTATTATCAGAGGCCAGCTCTTGTATTTTATCCTCTCCTTCACAATTAACAGATTTTACCATATGTACATGGCTTGGCATGTAATAGTACCTGTTATACAATCTTCCAAGTGCAAGGATAAATTTATTAGGTTTTGGAGGGAAATAAACAAAGGGTCTGTCATAAAGGTTTAGCATAATAACTCCTAGGGCTGCATAGCCGAGCAGGAAGCTTGCTTCCGACCAGGCTAAGGACCAGGCTGATTTAAGAGAGTCTATAGTACTTTTCAGATTTTATCTATATATTGATTACCAGGCTTTTGCGATGTCTATAAATTCAGCTTATTACAGTAGCTGAATAGCATGATATAAACTGATAATCAGGAGTAAGCAGATAAGATGTCAACTAAAACAATTCTTCACTGGTCGGGACTCCGTCCCCTGGTCGGAAGCAAGCTTCCTGCTCGGGTATGCATCCGTCCCTGGTCGGCTATGCACCTTACCTGGCCGGTGCTTATATTTCCTTTAGGAATTATGCTCATCGGTCAAATTTTTGCAAAACTGTCAGGCATTATAATTGAATCCGGCGGAACCATATTAAATATATATTCTCTGTGCAGCTACATATGTTTATTAAGCAGAGGGTTCCTTTGGATTATCATTATCCGGAGAATGAGGCTTGTTTTTGCTTATCCTGTTATGAGCATTAACTACATCCTGGTGCTGATTGTTTCCCGTTTTTTCTTTCATGAAGAGATTTTAAGTGCAAATCTAATTGGAGCAGGATTAATAACAGCAGGTGTAATTCTTATCGGTTTTGGAGAGAGACAGACCAGGAAGGCAGCATGATCCTCTCATACGCTGAACTCCTTGTAATGATAATACTTACTTCTTTGTCCCAGATCTTAATAAAGGCAGGATCCGGTAAAATTGTAACTGAAAGGGGCATTGGTTTGCTGATAAAAAGTTTTCTTAATCCTTATCTTATTATCGGAACGGCTCTGGTTCTTGTTGCTCCATTCCTCTATTTCTCTGCCCTTTCCCGATTAGACTTAAACGCAGCTTTCAGTTTTAACGGTTTAGGTTACATCCTTGTAATAATTCTGGGTCGTTTTGTTTTAAAGGAAAAAATTACTGCTTTACATATTGCCGGTGGTCTGTTTATCCTTACAGGATTTGTAATCTGGAATATGGGAGCCGGCTTGTTTTGAAGCTTTCTATTGTTATTCCCACCTACAATGGCTGGGATCGTTTACCTGTACTTTGTAATGAAATTATCCAATCTCTTTCCCCTCATGTTGCAGCAAAGGATTTTGAGATAATTATTGTTGATGACGGTTCTCAAAACAGATCTGAAAATTTGATTAGTGAACTTGGGGGAAAAGGTGTAAATATAAAGGGGGTTTTTCTTAATAGAAATTACGGGCAGCAGCTTGCAACTCTGGCAGGTCTTCGTGTTTCTCTGGGTGATTATACTATTACTATGGATGATGATTTTTCCCATAACCCTGAGGATGTTACAGAACTTCTTTCGATGGCAGAAAAGAACAGACTTGATGCTGGCTTTGGAATACCCAAAAATAGTAGAACCGGATTGCTCCGAAAGGGTGGGTCAGGATTAAGAGATATAATTTTTAATCTGTTTTTTAGAAAGCCCGGAAATATTTCTGTTTCGAGTTTTCGAATTTTAAACAGACATTTAGTGAATAATATTATAGGTGATATTTCGGAATATCGCTATTTATCAGTAGAAATTATTAAACATACAAAGGCAATTGGAAATATTCAGGTTATCTATAATAGAGCATCCGGGGATCATAGCAGGTATGGTTTTGTTAAACTTGTTTTTCTGGCTTTTTCACTAATACGATGTTCCGGAATTTTTCCGGAAAGATTTCGAAGGACTAAAATTGCATCAGAGATGGAGTGGACCCTTATATGAAAATTATGATTGTCGGAGGGGGAGAGGCTCAGCTGAATGCAATAAGAAGAGCACAGTCTTTTGGTTTTACTGTTGTTGTAAGCGATATGAATCCTGAATGTCCCGGTTCCCTGGAGGCTGATCTTTTTGTAAAGGCGAGTACTTTCAGCATTGAAGAAACTTATACAGCTGCACTAAAGGCAGGAGTAGATGCAATACTAACTTTAGGTACGGATCAGCCTGTTCTTCCAGTGGCCAGGACAGCCTCTAAAATGGGTCTTCATTCCGGGATCAGTGTAGAAACAGCTCTTGCAGTAACAAACAAGAGGGTAATGAAACCGATTTTCACTAAAAATGAAATTCCCTCCTGTAAGTTTGGATTCATCTCTCTGAACTCCGGTTCAGAAGACCTGTCCGATCTTACCTATCCTCTGGTTGTTAAACCTGTTGACAGTCAGGGGCAGAGAGGTGTTTACAAGGTAGAGAACTGGGAAGAGTTAAAGGGATATCTTCCTGATGTACTGTCCTGGTCCCGGGAGAAGGAGGCTCTTGTAGAGGAATTCTACCAAAGCGATGAGATTACAGTAAGCGGCTGGAGTGCCCGTGGCAAGTTTTATCCTTTGACAGTTACAGATCGTGTAACAAGATCAAATGGTCCTCATATAGGGGTTTGTACCTCCCATGAATATCCTTCGAAGTATCTGGAGAGATATAGTGAAGAGATTATCGCACTTTCGGAAAAAATTGTATCCTCTTTTTCGATTACAAATGGACCTGTATATATTCAGATGCTGATTGGGGATGATGGAATAAAAGTGAATGAGGTAGCCTCCAGGATAGGTGGTGCCTATGAAGATGAATTTATCCCTGCCGTTACCGGTGTTGATATTCTTAATCTTCAGTTTCAGCTTGCTGTAGACGGTAGTGTAGATGAATCTGTGTTGAAAAATTATATTTTTCCCTCTCATTTTTACGGTTCAGTAGTTTTATTTTTTACTAAACCCGGAACTGTAGCTTCCAATGGAGATATGGATTTAGTAAAGAAAATGACCGGAGTGATAAATGGAAAATATATACTTAAACCCGGTCGTAAAGTCGGGAACAGAGAGAACTCAACAGCAAGGGCCGGGTATGCAGCTTTGAAGTGCAGTTCCCCTGTTGAACTTGAAGATTTAAAAAAAATGATTTACCCTCTTCTTGAAGTAAAAGATACAAATGGAGACAATATATTGTGCGATTTTTAACAATTCTTTTATCAGTTATAATGATATTCAGCAGCTGCTCAAACAATAAATCCGGGGATACTTCGGTTACCATCGCAGAGCAGTACGGTCTTGCCTATGCACCTCTTCAGATTTTAAAAGAGAAGAAGTTTATTGAAAAACAAATTCCCGGAATTAAGGTAAACTGGGTTCGTCTGGAAAACACTGCGGCTATACGTGAAGCGGTTCTTGGAGGCAAAGTAGATATAGGTTTTATGGGTATACCTCCCTTTCTTATAGGCTGGGATAAAGGTATGAAGTGGAAAATATTTACCGGTCTTTCAAAGGCGCAAATTGGTCTTGTTACATGGAGAGAAGATATCAATACTCTTGCTGATTTTGACAGCCGTGACAGAATTGCTTTGCCTCAGCCAGGAAGTATACAGCATATTTTATTATCCATGGCTGCAGAAAAATATCTCGGCAAGTCGGATATGTTTGATAATCAATTAGTAACAATGAAACATCCTGACGGGATGAATGCTCTTTTGTCGCGAAGAGATGTTGCCGCACATTTTACATCCCCTCCCTATATTATGATGGAACTCTCAGAGCCGGATATGAAACTTGTTTTGGATGGCCGGGAGGCCATGGGCGGTGATTTTACATTTATTGCCGGAATGGCAACAGATAAGTTCAGCAGTCAATATCCTGATATTCTTTCTGCTGTAAGCAGTGCTATAGCTCTTGCGGGAGAAGTTATCAGGGATAACCCTGAAGAAGCAGTGGCTATTCTGAAAAAAGAATATTCCATACCAGAGGAAACTCTGCTTTCATATTTAACAGAAGGTGGATTAGTCTATTCTGATGAAGTTGAAGGCCTGCATAAGTTTATAGAGTTTATGAAGGCTGAAGGTTATATCGAAAGAACTCCGGAGAATATAGATGAAATACTTATCAGACAGGATAATAAATAAGATACTTGAAAGATCTGTGTGGATTGGATTACTTTTTCTTTTTTGGGTTACGATTGTATGGATAGGAGATTTTTCTCCTCTCATATTACCTTCACCGGCACAGGTTATTAAGGCTCTCTATTCAGGGGTTTTCGA
>JAUVLL010000047.1 GCA_030600745.1 Spirochaetaceae bacterium
AGGCTGAAGTCGAGAGACTTGTGGATCAGCTGCATTCTATTATTGATAAAACTATAGAAAAACGGAACGATATAATTGATGAATCGGAAACACAGGTTATTAATCTAGTAATAATGATAGCCAGGAAAGTTGTTAAAGTTATTTCTGAGAATCAGAAAAATGTTGTTGTTAATAATGTAATACAGGCTCTTAGGAAATTAAAGAGCAGAGGGGAAGTTCTTGTAAAAGTTAATCTTTCAGATGTGGAACTGACTTCGGAACATATTAAAGATTTTATGCGAATGGTTGAAAATATACGTTCAGTAACGGTTGTGGAAGATTCGACAGTTGATAAAGGCGGCTGTATTATTGAAACAGATTTTGGTGAGATTGATGCCAGAATCTCTTCTCAACTTCATGAGATAGAGGAAAAAATACTGGATCTTGTTCCTATTAAAGCCAGGGGTGATAACTGATGTTTGAAAAGTATGAGGCAATTCTGAAGGGGATGGACCCCATTAAATATAATGGAATTGTTCAGAAAGTGCAGGGCTTGATTATTGAAAGTCTTGGTCCTCAGGTAGTTGTCGGTGAATTATGTCAAATTTTTGTTCCCAGGGGGAATGGGATGGTTCGCGCTGAGGTTGTAGGATTTCATAATGAGATAGTTCAGTTGATGCCTTTTGATGATATGGAGGGTATTGAACCCGGTTGTACAGTAGTGGCAATGGGGGAATACCTGACTATTCCTGTATCAGAAAAACTTTTAGGCAGGGTACTGGATAGTATGGGGCATCCTATTGATGATAAAGGATCAATAGGCTCAGCAAATTCATTTCCAGTCAGCAATACACCGCCGGATGTTTTAAGACGGAAAGCAATTACAGAAAGGTTAATAACCGGTGTACGGGCACTAGATTCCATGACACCGGTTGGGAAGGGGCAGAGGCTTGGAATTTTTTCAGGAAGCGGGGTTGGTAAGTCTACTCTTTTGGGAATGATAGCAAGAAATACACATGCAGATATTAATGTCATAGCTCTTATTGGGGAACGAGGAAGAGAGGTAAAGGAGTTTCTTGAATCTGATCTGGGTAAAGAGGGCCTTGCCCGATCTGTTATTATTGTATCAACAAGTGATACTCCTCCTCTTTCCCGTGTAAGGGCAGCTTTTGTTGCTACTGCAGTTGCAGAATACTTTAGAGATCAGGGAAAGGATGTTATGCTTCTTTTTGATTCAATAACAAGGTTTGCAAGAGCTCAGAGAGAGATTGGCCTTGCTGTAGGTGAACCCCCGGCTACGAGGGGTTTTACACCCTCTGTCTTTTCTTTACTCCCAAAACTCCTGGAGAGGTGCGGAACATCAGAAAAAGGCACTATTACAGGATTTTACACTATTCTGGTGGATGGTGATGATATGGATGAACCCGTGTCCGACAATGTAAGGGGTATTCTGGATGGTCATATAGTACTATCACGTAAGCTTGCGCAGTCATATCATTATCCTGCAATAGATGTTCTTCAATCTTTATCCAGGCTTGGAAATAAAGTTACGATTCCTGAAGAGCAGGAGGCCATGGGCAGGATAAGACGACTCCTGGCCGCTTATACTGATGCGGAAGATTTGATTAATGTTGGCGCCTATGCCGAAGGAAGCAATAAAGTAATTGATGAAGCAATTGAGAAGATTGAAAAAATAAGAAGTTTTCTAAAGCAGAAAATTGAAGAGAATGCTGATATTTTTGAAACACTGGCAATGGCCGCAGAAATTGCCGAAGTTGAAATACCCATTAAGGAGCTTATAGATGAAACGGTTTCAGTTTAATCTTGAGAAGCTTCTTGAGATTCGCAAGTATGATGAACGAAATTGGGAAATAAAGCTTGGGCAAATTGTGAGTAAATGTACGGTTATGGAACATAGAATAAGGGATATTAAATCTGACAAGTCAAAAACTGTTCTTAAATATAATCTGGCATCTTCAGGGATTGAAATGCTTCAAATTTCACAAAATTATCTTCAGAGACTGAATTATGAAATTAGAATAGCAAAGATAAAACTTGACGGATATATTTCTGAAAAGCATAAGATACAAAGCGGATTTATTAAGGTTTCAAATAAAAGGAAAATACTGGATAAGCTTAAAGAAAAGGAAGAGGATTCTTATTATAAAGCATTGATGGCGGCAGAAATTAAAGAGATTGATGATATAAGCATTAGTATGGCTCTTCGTAATCGTGTTAGAAAAGTAGAATCTGCTTAAGGGAGGCAATTTTGGCAGGATCAACCCATTCGGGCTTACGGATAATAGTACTTGTTTTACTTATTGTAGTTCTTTCCCTCAGTGGACTGCTGTGGTTTGATTTTTTAGGGATAATTGATGCAAAGTACAGGTTTTCACCTGTTCTTAAGCTGGTGGGTTTTGAAACACCGACAGAATTAACAAATCCTGATGATATACTTCTTCTGGATCGGGAACGACTTGAAAAACAGATCTATGCATTAGATATAAAGTCAGAGGAGCTGGATAATCGTGAGAATGATATTGTTTTACAAGAGGCTGAGGTGCAGCAGAAGCTGGAAACTCTTGCAGAAAAGGAAAAATCACTGGAAGATAGGGAAAAATCGTTTAATGATCGTTTAAAACAGTACGAAGATAGAAATAGGAACTTACGTCAGGCGTCAGCATATTTTACAGGTATGCCGCCTGGGGATGCAGTGGCCAGGCTTCTTGAGATGGAAGACCAGGATGTTATCGATATTTTTCGTACAACTGAGGCTATTGCACAGGAAGCCGGTACTGATTCAATAGTATCGTACTGGCTTTCGTTAATGCCTGCAGATAGAGCTGCAGTTATTAACCGTAAGATGTTGAAAAAACCATAGTTTAATCGGGGGAATAATTGCTTCCAGTACAGATGGCAGATAACAGTTTTAGCTCAAATGAATCGGTAGTAGTAAAACCTGTGAAATCTGAAAATTTAAGGGATGGGGGAAAATTTACTGATATTTATGAATCTGCAGGTTCTATCCAGAGGAATGTGAGAAAAATGGAAACTGGTGATGATAGGTTACCAGCAAAGGAAATAACCGGGGAATCTTCAGAACCGATACCAGTGGTAAATAAAAAACTAATCAGCTTGAAAAAAGTAAAATCCTTGAATTCGAGTAAGAAGAATAAAAATACAGATTCAAGGGCTCTTAGGGAGAAACTTACTGATCTTTCACTTGTGGGGAAACAACAAAAATTTATAAGAGATAAGAATCCTGATTCGGAAAAAATAATTTCGGATAAATCCGATCAATCTATCATTGCGGAACAGGCAATTAAAAATAAAGTTGTGGATAATCTTATCAATCCTAATGGTATTCATGCAGCTTTAAATTCTTCGGAACTGCTTATTGCAGAACAGTCCGGATCATCCATTGCAGTTAAATCACTTAACGAAGAAAAAAGTGGGAAATCTGACGGAAGAACAGCAAAAAAATCTACTACAGGAAAAGAGTCTGTAAAGAAACAGTCTGCAATATCTGTTCTGGATCTTAGGAATACAGACAGCAGGTTTGCAAAAATTAAACAGCATAGAACAAGTACTGGAAACGAGAGTGTAAAGCTTCCGGTAGAGAATATTGAACCGATGAGTTCTGACAGTACTGAAGATGCCAGGCCGATTGTAGTTGAGCTTACTCATGTAAAAGATAATTTTTCCGGAGAGTCAAAGACACTTACAACTACAGCCGGTTCAGCTTTAATGAAGCAGCTGGAAGAAAGTATAAACAATAAAATAGTAAAACAGTCCAGTATAATACTGAAAAATGACAATTCCGGAGAGATAAAGCTGATTCTTAAACCCGAAGCTCTTGGTAAAGTAAGAATACGACTCAGTTTGAATGATAATCGTATAGCAGGTCAGATCATTGTTGAAAATGTGTCAGTCAAAGAAATTTTTGAACAGAATATCATGAATCTTGAAAAAACCTTTAAAGAAAATGGATTTGATAGTGCTGCACTTAACGTTTCGGTAGGTGGGAATGGTACAGGTAGAGGAGATAGAGAAAATAGCAGAGATATTGCAAAACAAATAGAAATGATTGAAGAGAATATACCGACAATGATAGCAGGGTCGGATAATCTTATCGATCTTATAGCTTAATGGAGGCAGGGATGGATTTTACAAGTGTACTTTCAAATTCAGAGCAGGCAAAGGTTGGTATGCAGAACGATACCTTTAATAAGGCTTTGAATGGTGGAAAAGTAAACAATGGAGGCATGGGCAAAGATGATTTTTTAAAGATTCTTATCACTCAGCTTAGTTATCAGGATCCCACAGCTCCAATGGAAGATAAAGAATTTATTGCACAGATGGCACAGTTCTCATCTCTGGAGCAGATGACAAATATGAGTAATGGATTTAAAAAACTTACCGGAATCCTTGGCCAGAGTAATGCATTGGGTCTTCTTGGAAAATGGGTTCAGGTAGTAGAAGGGGAAAATGTTATTAGTGGAAAAGTTGAAGAGGTGTCTGGAAGGGATTTCCCGCAGATTCTAATAAACGGTAAATACTACGATTATACAAGTGTTGAAAAAGTGAGCGAACAGGAGGCTGCCTTATGATGCGATCATTATATTCCGGAGTTTCAGGACTTCAGAATCATCAGATACGAATGGATGTTATAGGTAATAATATTTCAAATATCAATACTGTTGGTTTTAAAAAAGGAAGAGTAAACTTTCAGGATATGCTTTCCCAGTCTATGTCAGGTGCAGCAAAACCTACTGTTGATCTTGGTGGAGTTAACCCTAAACAGGTTGGATTAGGTATGACAGTAGCATCAATAGATACTATTCATACCCAGGGGTCTATGCAGACTACCGGGGTTATGACGGATCTTGCCATACAGGGTAATGGTTTTTTTGTAATGGGTTCAGGTGCAAAAAATTTCTTTACCAGGGCAGGAGCATTTGGTCTGGATGAAAATGGTACTTTAATAAATCCTGCAAATGGTATGAAGGTTCAGGGCTGGGCTGCAGAAACTATTGATGGACAGAGTTTTGTAAATGCTGCTGCTGATGTTGGTGATCTGGTTATTCCGGTTGGAAGCAAAGATCCTGCAGCTTCAACTTCCGAGGTTGAACTGGCCTGTAATCTTGATAAAAGAACGGATGACATTAATGCTGGAGCAGGACCTCTTGAAACGAGGGAAGGTACCTGGAGTATTAATAAAGCGATATATGATTCATTTGGCAATACACATACTATGAGAGTTAATTTTACTAAAATCCCCGGTGTGGAGAATCAATGGCAGGGACAGGTAATAGTGGATCCTGATACAGAAATTACTACAAACACTCTTGTTGATGCGGGTGATATTAATAGTGCAGCAGATACATTTATTGTTGAATTCAGTAATCTGGGTGTATTGATGGGTGCAGTTGATACTCAGGGAGAAAGGATTGATACCGGAACTCTTCAGTTAAATGTAGGTTTTGATGTGCTTGCAGCAGCTGATGAAGGTGCCGGCCAGGTAAGGCAGAATTTTCTTCTTAATCTTGGAGATGTAGGCAGTGTGGTTAATTCTGTAACCCAGTTTGCAGAGAAGAGTTCTACAAAGGCATTCAGGCAGAATGGTTATCCAATGGGATATCTTGAAAACTTTAAGATTGATCAGTCCGGGCAGATAACCGGGGTTTATTCCAATGGAACAAACAGGCTTCTTGGACAGGTGGCACTGGCCAGTTTTACTAATCCCGGAGGTTTGGAGAAAGCAGGAGAAAGTACTTATGTAATATCAAATAATTCCGGTGATCCTAATATAAGTCAGTCCGGAATTGCGGGTAAAGGCAAGATGATTGCCGGGGCTCTGGAAATGAGTAATGTTGATCTTGCTGAACAGTTTACTGATATGATCGTAACACAAAGAGGTTTTCAGGCAAACTCTAAAACCATAACTACGTCAGATCAAATGCTTCAGGAACTACTGACGCTTAAACGATAGGTATGAAGAGCTAAGATGGAAGGTGTGATATGATAGAAGTAACAAGATTAAACGGGGATAGATACTATATTAATCCTCATCAGATAGAATATGTCGAATGTAATCCTGATACTACACTTATCATGCTTTCCGGTAAAAGGCTGATAATCAAAGATGATTATCAGACAATCTTTGATCGTATTGTAGAATACAGAAGGTTGATCGGTGCCTTTAAGAACGAGGAGTAGACTTTAGATGGACATATCAACGATTATAGGGCTGGGAATGGGATTTGGGCTGATCCTGCTTTCAATGGCTCTGGGCGGTAGTGGCCTTTCTATTTATGTAGACCTTAACTCGTTTTTAATGGTAATTGGCGGTTCTTTTGCCGCTATGATGATTTCTAATCCACTCTCACGAGTACTTGGTCTGTCTAGAATCATGAATCATGTATTTAAAATTCCTAACTATGAACTTGAAAAAACTATATCTACACTTGTGAATTTTTCAGAACGGGCCCGAAGGGAAGGATTACTGGCTCTTGAAGATGATATTGAAGATGTAAGTGATGAGTTTTTAAAAGATGGGATACAGATGGTTGTAGACGGTACGGATCCGGAGATAATAAAGGCAATACTTTTCAGTGATCTGGAACAGCTTGAAACAAGACATGGAATAGGTATCAAGTTTTTTGCGGACTGGGGTTCACTTGCTCCTGCTTTTGGAATGATTGGTACCCTTGCAGGGCTTATCGCGATGCTTGCAAACCTTGACGATCCGGATGCAATTGGATCAGGTATGGCCCTTGCATTGATAACAACTATGTATGGTTCAATTTTTGCAAATATGGTGCTGATTCCATTTAGGAATAAGCTTACTGACAGGGACCAGGAGGAACGTTTAACAAGGGAAATAATGATTGAAGGAATACTCTCTATTCAGGCAGGTGATAATCCTAATATTCTTAAATTTAAACTTGTATCTTTTCTTGATCCTGTTAAGCGTAAATCGATGATGGAAGAGATGGCGGGTGATTAGGTGGGTAGGAGTAACTGATGGCTGGTAAACAAAAAAAATGTCCACGCTGTGAGCAGGTTGTAGCTGAGTATATGCTCACCTATGGTGACATGGTAACTCTTCTTTTGTGTTTCTTTGTTCTTCTTTACTCTCCTCCAATCGAGGAAGGTTCCCGGATAAAACTGATCCTTGCCGCATTCAGCGGTTTAGGTATTCAGACAGGTGGTAATACACTTCAGGCCGGTAAACTTGCAGAACTGGGTAATAATGTAATGTCGTTGCCTTCAATGGAAAATGCAAGAGCATTGGCAACAGCACGGAAGAGAGCAATCAGTTCATTTCAACCGGAATTGAAGACAAAAAAGATAAGGATCAAAGAGGATGAAAGGGGACTTGTTATCAGTCTTGCAGCTGATTCTTTTTTTGAAGCAGGAACAGCTGATATTAATATTGAGCAGGCCAGAGATACTCTTCAGAAAGCAGCCCTTTTGCTGAGTTATGATGATTTATCAGACAAAATTTTCCGGATAGAGGGGCATACTGACTCTACTCCAACAGATCCGGATAGCCCCTGGCCCAGTAACTGGGAGCTTTCTACAGCAAGATCAACCAATGTTTTGCATTATTTAGTTGATTTTGGTGTGAATGAGGATCAGTTTCAGGTGGCTGGTTTTGCAGATACAGTTCCTTTGGCATCAGAAGATACTAAAGAGGGACGGGCATACAATAGAAGAGTTGATATTATAATTCTTACTGACGGTCATTTGTAGATATAAGGCTTTTTGCGTCGTTTAGAGGTACTCCTTTTAGAAAGGAAGTACTTTTAAAGTTCAAAATGTGGTGCATCGCAAAAAGGCTGGTATATTTTGTTTGCATAATTCTGTCAATTTTGATAAAATTCCATGTCGGGGATTTGGGAGTAGTTGATGAGCGATGAAGAAGTTTTTACTGAAGAAGAAATAGCCGGAGGCGATGGTCAGGAGCTAGGCGGGAAAACAGGTTTTATACCTGCTGTTGTATTGCGTCTCCTGAAATGGGTAGCACTGGGACTGGGAGCAGTAATTTTTATAGTTACTATTGTTGTTTTTACGGTGCATTTCCTGAATAAAGGACCTCAGAATGTAGTGTATCCTTCTGATTCTCTTGAGTATAGTGAAGTACCTGATATACTTCAATGGTACGATTTGAAAGAAATACGTGTCAGAACAGCAGATGAAAATCCAACTACCATTGTTCTTCATCCCAAACTTGGATATGAGATGGAAAATACAACGGTTCAGACAGATTTAATTGCCAGAAACGAGATTATTGTTGACAGGATTCGCAACTTTTTTGCAAAGAAAAAAGCATCTGAATTGACAGCAGATAAGGAAAAACAGATAAAAAATGAATTAAAGCAGGCAATCAACAGACTTGTTAAAGATTCATCTGTTCAGGAAATTGTTTTTCTTGATTTTAATATAATAGAGTTTTAGATGGAGAATAGATGAACGAAGTACTTTCACAGGATGAAATTGATCAGTTATTAACAGCAATTTCTACCGGTGAGATTGAAACAGAAGCAGTTAGCCAGACTCAGGAACAACGTAAAATCAAAATTTATGATTTCAAACGACCTGATAAATTCTCGAAAGAGCAAATTAGAACTGTTTCCATTATGCATGAAACATTTGCCAGGCTTACAACAACAGCTATGTCTGCACAGCTTCGTAGTTTAGTAAATGTTCATGTCGCTTCTGTTGATCAGCTTACCTACGAAGAGTTTATACGTTCCATACCAAATCCGACAACTCTCGGAATAATAAATATGGATCCATTAAAGGGATCTGCGGTACTGGAGATTGATCCGGCAATTACTTTTTCTATAATTGACAGGTTGTTCGGAGGCAAGGGAGAAGGAACAAAGGTTAATCGTGATCTTTCGGATATTGAACAGTCTGTTATGGAAAATATCATAGTAAGGATTCTGGGCAATCTGAGAGAAGCCTGGAGCCAGGTAATAGATCTAAGACCCAGGTTGGGTCAGATAGAAACGAATCCTCAGTTTGCACAGATTGTTCCTCCTACAGAAATGGTAGTTCTTGTTACCCTGGAGACAAAAGTAGGTGAAGTTGAAGGGATGATGAATTTTTGTATTCCATATTTGACTATAGAACCTATTATTTCCAAGTTATCTGCCCAGTACATGTATTCATCTGTAAGAAGTGGCGGTACTACGGAGAATTTGAATATTTTAAAAGAGCGACTGTCAATGATAGGTATTACCGTAAGTGCAGAGATTGGGAATATGGATCTTACTGTCAGGGATGTTCTTTCATTACAGATAGGTGATGTAATCCGCCTGCCCAATGTCAGAATTGGTGATCCCATGATATTAAAGATTGGCAATAGAGATAAATTTATGTGCAGACCAGGAGTTGTAGGCAATAAGCTTGCAGTTCAGATTACAGAAAAATTGGAAGAAATTGCCAAAAGTGAATTTGAAGAGCTTACAGCTGAAGGAGAATAGAAATGAGTGATGGATCCCTGTCTCAGGACGAGATAGATGCTTTATTACAGGGTAGTAGTATGGACTTTGAAGAAGCTCCTGCAGTGGATGAATCAGGTCTTTCTGCAAAGGCCAGGATGGATTTTACCAGTTTTCTTAATGATACTGTATCATCGAAAGAAGCAAATTTGGGTGGTATGGTTGGTGAATCATTAAGTTTGAAACCCCCTTCAGTGGAAGTGGTAAAAAGCGCTGATATTGCTTCAGGATTTGATGGTAGTCTGGTAGAAATAAAGATGGACTATTCTGAGGGTATTAAAGGTTCCCATTCTTATATTTTTACTGAAGGTTTTGCCAGTGTAATGGCAGGCAAAATGATGGGGCAGAGTGAAGTGGAATTAAATGAAGCGGCTCTTTCTGCTTTGGAAGAAGCTGCAAATACTATTGCAGGATCTTTTGCTACATCTATAGGTGATCTGGTTGGAGCAACGGTGATGAATGCTCCGGGAGTAACTGCAGTGATGTCAGGAGGAGAGCTCTCTTTTGCTTCAGATTATGTATTAAAGGCTACTTTCCCAGTAGAGGTTGAGGGAAGTGAGCCTTCCAGTTTAACTGAGTTGTTTGATATAAATATTGTTCGTGAAATTGTCTCCCATATTGGTGGTTCTCCTGAAGCAGATCCTATGGCTGCTGCGGGTATGGGCAATGATTCCGGTATGACGGGTATGGGTGGTGAAATGGGAATGGGCGGCGCTCAGACTCAGCCTGAAATGCAGATGGGAACAGGTGGTCAGGGTTTTAATCAGGCTAATGTTCAGTCTGTTCAGTTTCCTAATCTTTCCCCTCAGCTTTCCTCTGGTGATCAGGGCAATATAGGCCTTCTTATGGATGTCTATATGGAGATGACAGTTGAACTTGGACGCACCAAGAGGCTTATAAAAGATATTCTTGGAATGGGTGAAGGAACTATAATCGAGCTGGATAAATTAGCAGGTGAGCCTGTTGATATACTGGTAAATCATAAACTTATTGCAAAAGGTGAAGTTGTGGTAATTGATGAAAACTTTGGTGTGCGTGTTACCGAGATTATATCGCCTATGGACAGAGTTAGTGAAATAACATAAAGCCTTACAGGATCACACAATCGGGAGGGGATGTGATTACAAAGAAAGTATCCGGATTTCTAATATTACTATTTTTCGTCTCTGCAGTCGTTGGTTTTTCCCAGAATTCGGAAAATAATGTAAGCGATATTGAACAGGTTGATGAATCAGCTCTTACTATTCAGGATGCAGACAATCAGGAAATCTTAGATCGTAGTACTGCTTTAAATACTTTTTCCGTCTGGGATTTTATTAGAATGCTTCTGGTTCTGGGCGGTGTATTAGGTTTTATCTATTTGATTTTCTTTCTGCTAAAAAGAGCCGGAAATCCTAAAGTTGTTTTAGACAGTACAATCAAAATACTATCAACGCAAAATCTTGAAGCCGGAAGAGCGCTTCATCTTATTGAGATTGGACCCCAGATATTTCTTATTGGATCGGGAGAGAGTGCGGTTCAGCTGATTTCTGAAATAACAGATAAAGAAACAATAGATACTATCAGACTGAATAAATCGGTCAGGAATGATAATAATAAAACATTTACCGATACATTTACAGGACTTTTTAAAAAAGAACATATTCAAAAAAGTCAATCCAGTCTTAGTCCTGTTAGTTTTATTCAGAAACAGAGGGAAAGATTGAGGAAAATGTAGTTTTATATCCTTGGGAGGGGAGATGAAAAGGACTATTGTACTATTCGGCATCATTATAATCCTGCTGACAGGGCAGGTACTATCCGTATTTGGTCAGGAAGAGACTAATTCCGGAGAAGGTCTGGAACAGAGGACCATAGAAGCAGTAAATACACAAATTGACAATGGAATTAATATCCCTTTTATCGATCTTGCAGTTCGCGCACCAAATGATAATAAAGAAGTTGCTCTAAGTATACAGCTTCTGGTTTTTCTGGCTATATTAACTCTTTCTCCTTCTATTTTTATTCTAATGACTCCCTTTCTAAGAATTGCTATTGTATTTGATTTTATAAAGCGTGCACTCTCTTTGCAGCAGGTTCCCCCTACGCAGGTTTTAATGGGTGTTGCTCTTTTTCTTACTTTCTTTATCATGTGGCCAACTATCCAGGAGATAAATGACAATTCTTTTAAACCATTTTCTGATGGTGAAATAGGATTACAGGAGATGTATGAAAATGCCGCTGCACCGATCAGGCTCTTTATGTACCGTCAGATGCAGGGTAATCATGAGAATATTCAACTCTTTATGAGGCTTCGCGGGCTTGCCAAACCGGCTAATTTTTCTGAAGTTCCAACATATGTTCTTATTCCGGCCTATGTTTTAAATGAACTTACTATAGCATTTAAAATTGGAATTCTCCTCTTTGTTCCATTTATAGTTATTGATATGGTAGTGGCCTCAACACTTATGTCTATGGGTATGATAATGCTTCCCCCGGTTATGATTTCAATGCCCTTCAAAATAATTCTCTTTGTTCTTGTAGACGGATGGGGTCTTATAACCCAGCAGCTAATTGCTAGTTTTGTGTAAATCGTTCAGGAGGATAGTATATGAGTATAGGTTTTGCATCCATTATTATGAGAGATAGTGTTTTTCAGATACTAATAATTGCCTCTCCTGTTCTTCTTATCGGTATGAGTGTTGGTCTCGTTATATCTATATTTCAGGCTACAACCTCTATTCAGGAACAAACTTTAACATTTGTACCCAAAATTATTGCTATTTTCCTTGTATTGGCTTTTTTTGGACCCTGGATGTTTAGTTCTATGCGGGAATTTGCATTGAATATATTCCGTTTGATACCTGAGATGGCTGGGTAAGATAAAGTGGATACTGATTTTTTATTACAAAATTTCCAATTATTTCTTCTTGTTTTTGTCAGAATTTTCGCATTGATCTCTATTGCACCTCTTATTTCATCTGCAGGAGTTCCGGGAATTGCCAAAGTTGGGTTGGCATTATTTACAGGTATAGTTGTGTTTCCATGGATTGCAGAACAGGGCTACATTATTCCACAGTCCGGGTTTGCTTATCTTATGCTAATGGCTGGAGAAATTTTGATCGGGCTTATTCTGGGCTTTATGCTGACAGTAATATATGCTGCGTTTCTTTTATCAGGGCAGCTTTATTCCATGCAGATGGGATTTGGGGCTTCCCAGGTATATGATCCCCTGGCTCAAATTCAGATACCTCTAATGGGACAGTTTATAAATTTAATAGCAATGTTTGTTTTTGTAATAATAGACGGGTTTCAAAAGATTTTTCTTATGGGAGTATTAAGATCTTTTGAAACTATCAAGGCTGTAGATCTTCTTTATTTAAAAGAGCCCCTGTTGGAAATGATATTACGAAGTATGACTAATCTTTTCCAGCAGGCTTTAATTATTGCTTTTCCTATTCTTGGTGTGCTGCTTTTAATTTCAGTTTCTATGGGACTTCTTGCTAAAGCAGCGCCTCAGATGAATCTTCTAATGCTTGGATTTCCTATAAAAATATCCATGGCATTTTTCATGTTGTTTCTGGCTATGCCGTTTCTTATGGAAGCATTTAACAGGGTTATAGATTCAAGTTTTTATGAACTCATGGATTTTCTCAATACCATGTCAGGAGGACGGGTATGATAAAGAAAAATACCTTGAATCCATGGTGGATGAAAGATTATATCT
>JAUVLL010000324.1 GCA_030600745.1 Spirochaetaceae bacterium
TATGGGCCTTTAGATACCGGAGGATATCCTGACGGTATAGCAGCCATGGGAGGATATGCCTACATTGCTGATAGTGATGGTAGTAAAGGATTGATAGTTGTAGATATTTCAGATCCGACTTCAACCTCAATTCTTTCAAATACGGTTTTGGGAAGTAATGAAATTGATATCTTTGTAAGAGGAGAAAATGCATTTATATTGGACAGTTCAACTGGAATTACAATTCTTGATCTTTTTTAGAAAAAGTGCCATCTACAAGGGAATAATAATTATTTTTTCAGATTCCAAAAACTTTATTTGCATTTTTTTATTTATCCTGATATATTGTTGGCAAAAATACGGAGGTACTCTGAATGGCTTATGTTATTGATAAAGATGAATGTATTAATTGCGCAGCTTGTGAACCGGAATGTCCTGTAGAAGCAATCAGTGAAAAGGATGATGTAAGAGTTATCGATCCTGATCTGTGTACAGACTGTGCTGCATGTGTAGCAGTTTGTCCTGTAGAATGTATTTCTCAAGGCTAAACTGTCGAATTGAATCTTTAGGGACTATTAAATAAAATAGTCCCGATTTTTTTTGTCCTGATTACAATCTGCTATTGATTTTTTAATAACCCTTCGTTAAGTTACAGTTAGTTTTGCCTAACTGGTGATTCTGATAAATGGAGGGTAATAAATGCCGGTTTTTCTATCTGATCTAAATATTGGTGATAAGGGTGTAGTACACTCTGTAAAAGCTACAGGTGAAATTAGAAGGCGCCTTCTGGATGTAGGTCTTTTTAAAGGAACCAAATTTAAAATTCTGCGCCTTGCTCCTCTTGGAGATCCAATTATTATAAAGGTAAAAGGTTTCGATTTATCTCTTCGTATGGAAGAAGCCAAGCAGATAGTAGTTGAAAAAACAGGGTTTACCGGTGATGGTATACCCATGAGAGAATATAAGGATCTTTTCTCTCCTATTCCGGCAAAAGAGCGAAAAGTCCCAACAGAAAGAAAAACCATAAATGTAGCCCTCCTCGGCAACCCCAACAGTGGGAAGACATCACTGTTCAATGCCATAGTAGGAGCCCATCAAAAAGTAGGTAACTTTACAGGTGTAACTGTTGAGAAAACAGAGGGTTCCGTAAATTACAAGGGATATAAAATAAATATTATTGACCTGCCGGGCACATACTCCCTTACTGCCGATTCACCGGAAGAAGTGGTCGCAAGAAATTATATAATAGAGGAAAAACCGGATGTGGTTATAGATGTAATTGCCGGTTCCAACCTTGAAAGGAATCTCTACCTTACCACCCAGGTAATGGAACTTGAAGTTGATATGCTTGTAGCCCTGAATATGTGGGATGAAGTAGAAAAACTTGGAATTAAAATTGATCTTCCACAAATGGAAGCCCTTCTGGGATCCCATGTAATACCTACATCAGCTTCAAAAAAACAGGGTATGGACTCTCTCCTTGAACATATAGTAAATGTTTTTGAGGGGAATATTACAATATCTAAAAACAAGATGGTTTTTAGCCAGGGGATTGAAGAGAGAATCAGCCAAATCGGCCATATCCTGGAAAATGACGATTTATCTGAAAAATATAATTCCAACTGGCTGGCTATAAAACTTCTGGAAAATGATCAACTGGTATATGAAACTATTAAAAGTCGAAGCATCTACCTGAAGGTTATAGAAGGGCTTCTTGATTCAACAGATAAATACAAAAAACAGCATAAGGAGGATCCTGAATCTGCAATTATTGAGGATCGTCATTCGTTCATTCGAGGAGCACTGCATGAAACTGTTGTAATTCCCGACAGGAAGAAGAAATCTATAACAGACCGTATTGATAATATACTCCTTAACAGAATACTGGGACTTCCTATTTTCTTCGCAATTATGTGGGCTATGTTTCAATTTACATTTACTCTGGGTGCAGCTCCTATGGAATGGCTGGATACGTTTTTCCAGTTTTTAGGGACATCTGTTTCCAGTGTGCTGCCGGATGGATTACTAAGATCATTTCTGGTTGACGGGTTGATTGCAGGTATAGGAGGAGTACTTGTTTTTCTCCCCAATATCCTCCTACTGTTCTTCTTTATTTCCCTTTTGGAAGGAACGGGCTATATGGCCAGAGCTGCATTTGTAATTGATAAAGTTATGCACAAAGTCGGCCTTCATGGAAAATCCTTTATTCCTATGATTACAGGCTTCGGTTGTTCTGTACCTGCCATTATGGCTACCCGTACACTAAAAAACAGAGGTGACAGGATTGTTACCATGCTCATTATCCCTTTTATGAGCTGCGGAGCTAAACTCCCGGTATATATCCTACTCCTCTCTGCTTTCTTTGCTCCCGCAGCTGCTGGTAATATACTTTTCGGAATATATTTCTTCGGTATCATCCTTGCGCTTATATCAGCCTTTGTTTTAAAGAAAGCCGCCTTCCCCGGACAATCAGAACCTTTTGTAATGGAACTCCCTCCCTATAGATTACCCGGATACAAATCCCTCCTGTATCAGATTATTTTTAAGGTAAAAATGTACCTAAAAAAAGCAGGAACTATTATTCTTCTGGCATCAGTTATTATCTGGTTTGCAAGCAACTTTCCTGTAAGCAGCGAAATAGAACAATCCTATGATAGTCAAATCAGCATGACAACAGATATTCAGACAATTGCAGAATTACAAAATGAGGCGGCTGCAGAGCAACTGGAATACTCAATTGCCGGAAAATTTGGCAAGATAATAGAACCTGTAATAAAACCCCTTGGATTTGACTGGAAAATCGGTATTGCACTTACTGCAGGACTGGCTGCAAAAGAGGTTGTTGTATCCACTATGAGTACAATATTTGCCATTGGGCAGCAGGATGAAGATTCCCCCAAGCTTGTAACAAGATTGAGAGAAGAATCGGGGTATTCCCGGGCAACAGCTCTGTCGCTGATGGTTTTTGTACTTCTCTACCTGCCGTGTATAGCAGCTACTACGATGTTTCACAAAGAAGCCGGTGCATGGAAATGGACAAGATTATTTATTGTCTATACCATGTCTGTTGCATGGGTTATGTCGTTTATTGTGTATAGACTGGGAATTATCTTTTTATAGACTGTAGAGGTAGTCACGCAGGAAAACCTTTGGGGACCCTGGGTGGTTGCCCCTACCGGATTTCCTTATATTCCTCTGCTCTTTTTCTGTAAGGATAAGGCGATAGGCTTCAGGAATTGATTTGAAACTTAAATCAAGTTCAGCATCATCAAGAAGATACCTTACTATGCCTGTTACATCGCCTATAGATCTCATGTCCGGCATTTCGTGCAGGGAAGGTTCAAACTCAAATCTACCACGGATAAAACTGCTGGCATAGCCTCCCGGCAAATTATGCTGTTCAACAAGAACTACTTTTTTACCAGCCCTGGCCAGTTCAAATGCAGCTGTCAATCCTCCCAGCCCGGCACCAATAATAATAATATCAAAAGATTTTTTCATTAAC